>NZ_LRRB01000198.1 GCF_001646865.1 Aldersonia kunmingensis
CCAGCTCCGGAATCATCGTCCGGCAGATCTGGGCGTTCGTGGCGGCGAGATCGAGGCGGCTCTGCCCGGGCTTCTGCTTGGCGCCCGCGGTGATGACGATGATGTCGGCCCCGCGGCAGACCGCTATGTCACCGCCGCCGTCGACGTGTGCGGAGGGCACGAACTCGAGACCGTGCCGGAGATCGAGGACCTCGGCCTCGGCCTTGGCCGCCGCGAGGTCGTAGATCGAGAGACGACTACAGGCCCCTCGCAGCAGGCACGCATATCCGATGGTGGTGCCGACGCTGCCCGCGCCGACTACTGCGACGTGCGTGCCTGCGGCCACCGCGGCTCCCTAGCTTCGGAAAGTCTTCACCAAAACGATCGCTACGACAGCCACACCTGCGCCGATAAGGCTGTACTTGACCTTGGGCTCGCTGAGCTTCGCGAGCACCTGCGCCTTCGTGCTCGCCACGATGTTCTTTGGATTGGCCCGGACACTCAGCTCGTCGAGCGTGCTGGCGAGCTGGTTGCGGGCAGCGTCAATCTCCCGCTCGATGCTCTCGGTGTCCCTTGCCACGTGTCCTCCAAACAGATCGCGAACCTGCGCGCTACCGCGCTCCGCCGATGACAGTACCGGGGTGCCGTAACCGGTGGCTTGGTTCCAGGGTTCGGTAACGTGACAAATCGTGACCGACAACAGGCTCAACCCCGGTGACGCGGCCCCGGATTTCACCCTCCCGGACGCGGACGGAAACGACGTCTCGCTCGCCGACTACCGCGGCCGCAAGGTGATCGTGTACTTCTACCCCGCGGCGAGCACGCCGGGCTGCACCAAGCAGGCCTGCGATTTCCGCGACAACCTGGCCGAACTCGGCGGTGCCGGAATCGATGTCATCGGCATCTCGCCCGACAAGCCGGCCAAGCTCGCGAAGTTCCGCGACAACGAGGCGCTGACTTTCCCGCTGTTGTCAGACCCGGAGAAGACCACGCTGCAGGCTTGGGGCGCGTTCGGTGAGAAAACGATGTACGGCAAGAAGGTGACCGGCGTGATTCGCTCCACCTTCCTCGTCGGCGCGGACGGCAAGATCGAGGTCGCGCAGTACAACGTGCGGGCCACCGGGCATGTCGCCAAGTTGCGCCGCGATCTGCAGGTCTAGCTCGCCGCGCACCTTCTCGCCGCATCGCGCACGCCCAGGTGTGCGCGATGGCCGCAAAACGTGCGCGGCGGCTGTCGTTTCCCCGGCCTAGGCTTCGAACATGGCCTCCGGATTGACGGTGACCCGAGCCGACGTGCTCGGGTTTCGTTGGCGCGCGCACGGTCTCGACGCAGCGGCCGAGTCGGCATCCGTGGAATCCATTGGGATCCTCGATCTCGGCGTGCAGGACACCGGCGAGGGTGCGCGATGGTCGCTGCTCAACCGCGGCCTCGGCGCGACCGATCCCGATGAATTGCTCTACGCGTGGACTCTGCGCGGCGCGCCGCATGCCTACCGGCGCTCGGACGCGGCGGCGGTCGCGGTGGCAACCGCTCCCCTCGATGAGCGCGACGCCGGGAAGCGGATCTTCGATGCCGCCAAACCGCTGCGCGACAAGGGGATTGGATTCCTCGACGCACTGGCCCGCGTCGCGCACGCCGAGCGGGACATCGTCGCCCGACCGACGGTCAAGGGTGCACTGTCCACCGAGCTCACCGCTCGCCTGCCGGCCGAACACCTGCGCTTCTGCCGACCGTGCAACACCACGCACAGCTTCGAGCAGCCCTTCCGGATCGCTGCACTGCAGGCCGGGCTCGAACTCGAACCCGACACCTCGCCACCGGTCCTGCGCCGGATCCCCAAGCTGCGCGCGCCGATGTTCGGCAAACCCGGCACCGCCGCGGACGAGCGGTTCGATGTCGTGCGCGGTTACCTGCGCTTCTTCGGTCCGGCCGGGCCCAAACAGGTTGCTGCCTACATCGATGCCCCGCTGGCGTCGGTGAAGGCGCACTGGCCCGAGGACACGGTGCCGGTCACTGTCGATGGCACCGGCGACGCACTGCATCTGCTGGCCGAGGATGTCGAAGCGGCTGCGGCGGGACCAGCCCAGGGTGACGTCCGACTGCTCGGCGCGTTCGACCCGTGGCTTCAGCTGCGCGACCGCGAACTCCTCGTGCCCACCACGGCACATGCCAAGGATCTGTGGCGCACCCTCGGCCGACCCGGCGCCGTGGTGCGCGGCGGCGAGGTGATCGGCACATGGCGCCCGCGGTCATCGGGCGGAACGTTGGGCCTGCTTCTCGAGCGATGGGCGACATGGTCGCCGCAGGCCATCAAGGCAGTAAACGCGCAGGCAGAGGCGCTGGCGACGTACCGCGGCGCGAAGCTCGGGAAGGTCGCGATCGAGGCGTAGCGCAGTTTCGAGTAGTGCACTACTCGCGATCACGTGCTCCATGCCGCCCCACAATTACTCCCATCAGTCGGGGAACCGAGGAGGCGTCGTGACAACTTCGATCGCAGAATCGTCCGCTGCGCTGCCGCTCATCGCGGAGGTCTCGGCGCGGGCGCTGCAGATCGTGACGACTGCAAGGACGACCTCGCGCGGAACCCCCGGCCTGGACTTGCATCCGCTACCACCCCTGGAGCGCTTTCAGCGTGCGGCAGCGGAAATGACGCATTGGTTCGCACAACACGCGATCGAATCCGAGATCCAAGGACGACCAGGCAGCGGAGTCATCGACGAACTGGTCGATGACTGGTGCAGCGCATCGCCATGGCCGCGGGACTGGCCTCAGCCGGGGCCTGTTCCGGTGCTGGACCTGCCCGTCCGCCCCGAAACCGCTGATCCGCAACTGGTTCGGGCTGGACGCATCGTCGGTGCTCTCGTGCTGGCGGGCGTTGGCTCGCGGCTCCCGACCGGTGATCTCGGTACCGCAATGTTGCGGGGCGCGGAGCGGCTCTCCGAGGCCGCTCTAGCCGGCTGAAGCCCTTTTCCTTGGGGCTCAGGTCTTTCGGCCCTATTGCATGCGGCTGCGGAGTGGAACGGTGGGGATTGCGATGAGCGGTCTCATCCGGGTCCGTTCGCGTCGAAAGGTGGTGGCGGACGATGCGTAAAGTCCTGCTCGCCTGCGGCATCCTCGCAGCGGTGCTGTACGTCGTCATGATCTGGGTAATTAGTTACGACGGTTACAGCATGATCGACCATACGGTGAGCGAGTTGTCGGCATGGGATGTCTCGACGCGCCCGCTGTGGTTGGTGCTCGGTCTCCTGTTCGAGGTGTTGGTTGTCGCATTCGGATTCGGCGTGTGGGCGTCTGCCAATGGGAACCGTTGGCTGCGCGTCGTCGGTGCACTGCTCGTCGTCTACGGGGTGATCGGTGCCGTCGCTTGGCCATTCGCTTCCATGCACCAGCGCGAGGTGCTTGCCGCCGGCGGCAGTACCGCCGCCGACTCCGCGCATCTGATCATGGTGGCGATCGGCACCGTGCTACTCGTCGCGGCCATGGGCTTCGCCATAGCCGCATCCCGCAAACGGTGGTTCCGGTGGTACACCGTTGTGACCGTCGCGCTCCTGCTCGCGTTCGGGCTCGCGACGTCGTCGGGCATGTCCGACGTCGAACAGAACCTGCCTACGCCATGGATCGGGCTCTGGGAGCGTCTGAATATCTGCCTGACGATGCTGTGGTTCATCGTGTTCGCCGTCTACCTGCTTCGAGCGGAGCGACCTGCCACCGGCGTTGAGCCCGCCAAGGGCAAGGATCTCTCCGCGCGCCCAGTTGCTTGACCGGTATCCGCCGCCGCGCTACACAAGAACGACAACTTCTTCGTCGAGTAAGCGACGCGCATTGGTCGGCGGCACATGTCCACATGAGCGAGAGGCGGCGACATGAGCGACAACAACAGAAGCGCAGGCGCAGCCGGCGGCGGCGCCATCTACGGACTGGGCATCCTCGGCGCTTGGGTGTACTTCTGGCAGCAGGCCGATGGGTTCTGGGAATACGTGTGGGCGGTGATCGAGGGTTTGTTCTGGCCCGCATTCATGGTCTACGAGGTTTTCAACGCTCTCGACTGAGCGTGCCACGATAGCCGACTCGGCGGCTACCCGTCGAAGGTCTGCGCCGCGAGCGGTCGGGCTCGCCCACCGACGTGAAATCGACTACGGACAAGGATCTTTTCGATTCTTGGTCTGAATAACATTGCACGAGTTGGACTTGCGGGTGCACGGCAATAGGTGTGCGCAGGTGTCTAACCGCCGCCGTTGCCCTTCTCCTTGTTCTTCTCCTTGTTTTTCCCGTTCCCGTTGCCATTGGGTTGTTCTGCCGGTGGACTCCCAGGCGGTGGTGGGGGAACGCCGGTCAGCGCGGGCCCGGCAGGTTCGGGCACTGCGCTGACCGCCGCGGGCAGGGTGGTGTCGGTGGTGCCCGTATTCGGCGGCGCCGAATCGTCTTGGCCTATCGCGGCGACCGCTAGCGCGACCGCGATGACTACGGCGATAGCCAACCCGGCGATCAGCCAGACGATCCGGGGTCCGTGGCGGCCTGCTTCCGGCGGCGCACCGAGATCGACGCGCGGAGGGGCCGTGTCGAGTGGCAGCATGCCGGGAGGTCCGGCGGTGAACGGGCGGGTCGCAGAAGACACTGGGATCGGCACCGGACCGGGTGCGGACGGCATTGCCGCGCGCATGTCGCGTGCGCTCCCAAAACGCTGTACGGGATCGCGGGACATGGCTCGCTCGATCACCGAAGCAAGCACGGGATCGACGTCCGGCCGGATATCTGCCAGGGCGATTGGTCGATCCTCGACGATGGCACGCGCCGTAGCCGCCGGATGTTCCCGCGCGAAAGGCTTTCGAGCCGTGAGGGCTTCGTAACCCACTACCCCGAGTGCGTAGAGGTCGTCACTCACGGTAGCGGGTTCGCCGGCGAGCCGGTCGGGACTGAGGTACGGCAAGGTACCCAAGATCAATCCGGTGGAGGTGTGGTCGGTTTCGGAAGTCTTCGCAATGCCGAAGTCGGCGACCTTCACTTGCCCGCCGTTGGTGAATAGCACGTTGCCGGGCTTGATGTCGCGGTGCAATATGCCGGCATCGTGCGCGGCGGTGAGGGCGTCGAGCACCTCGCACAGGATCGTGCAGACCTGCTGCTGCGGCAGCGGTCCGTGGGCGATCTCGTCCGCGAGTGTCCCGCCCGGAAGTCGCTCCATGACGATGTACGGCGTCTGGTCGTGCTCGCCGCTGTCGTGCACTGCGACGATGTTCGGGTGGTTTAGGGCAGCCGCCGACCGCGCTTCCGCCTCGAAGCGCCGACGGTTCTCCAACGTTGCACAGAACATCGGGTACAGCCGCTTGATCGCGACCGCTCGGCCCAGGCGGGTGTCCCAGCCGGCGCGAACCTCCGCCATCCCGCCACGGCCCAATACGTCACGCACCTCGTAGCGCCCGCCAAGCA
The DNA here is from genome assembly GCF_001646865.1 of Aldersonia kunmingensis. Classification (GTDB taxonomy): domain Bacteria; phylum Actinomycetota; class Actinomycetes; order Mycobacteriales; family Mycobacteriaceae; genus Aldersonia; species Aldersonia kunmingensis. The sequence continues at coordinate 5,405 of NZ_LRRB01000198.1, forward strand.
GTTCCGGTCGCGACATGCGCTCAACGCTAGTCGTGGTCACCGGTCGGCACACATCTCGGCACACATCACCGCTGGTCATGAGGTGCGCGCCGCGCGAGCATTACTTCGCAGACCTTGCCACGCTCGGTGACATCGGCGCCTACCCGTCGAAGCTCTCGACGAACCGCTCGTAGCCGTCGAGCAACCGCTCGAAGCCGAAGGCGAAATCCGAGACTTCCCATTCCGGATCGTCGGCGTCGAAGGTCTGGGCCGCGAGCGCGCGCGTGATCGCCGGGAACTGTGCGGGATCGAGCACCTGGGTCATGATGCGCCCGAAGTCGGCATCGGCGTCGGGATCGGATGCGGAGAACTCGCGCACCAGCCGGGTGCGGCCGATGACGTAGAACGACACGTTCATCACGAGCTGGAACTTGAGCGACTCCGGTAGGCCACTCGGTGCGATCGCCGCGAGCCCGGCCTCGAGCCACGCCATGTTGTTCGGTCCGGTGGGCGGTGCGCCGAGCGGAATATCGAGCCACCAGGGGTGCTTCATGATCGACTCGAATTCGGCCATCCCCCAAGCGAACAGCGCGTCACGCCAGCCGAGCGCGGGATCGATCTGCGGCGCCGGTCCGATTACGCGGTCGGTGACGAGCTGGATCAGCGTGTCTTTGCTGTCGACATAGCGATACAGCGACATCGTCGTGTAGCCGAGTTGCTTGGCGACCCGGCCCATCGACAGTGCTGACGCCCCCTCCGCGTCCGCCACCTCGACGGCCGCATCGACGATCTGTTCCAGCGTCAGGCCACGACGCGGGCCGCGGGTGCCGGGTGGGGCCATCCCCACGCCAACTCCACCGCCCGCGGGATTCCGCTCGAAACCGGGCCGGCCGGTTGCTCCGCCATGCGCACTCCTGTCGGGGTCTTGCGTCGATCCTAAAACTGCGTACCGTGTACACATAGCGTATTACATACACAGTTATCTATCGGATCGGAGGACCCATGACACCTCACGGACCCGCCCCCGCGATTTCCATCCACGGCCTGTGCAAACGGTTCGGTGATCAGACCGTGCTCGACGGTCTCGATCTCGACGTTCGCGCCGGTTCCGTCTTCGCACTGCTCGGCCCGAACGGCGCCGGCAAGACCACCACCGTGCAGGTCCTCGCCACCCTGCTCGCCGCCGATGCCGGCGAGGTAAAGGTCGCCGGACACGACATCGCACGTGAACCCGACGCCGTGCGCGCCGCAATCGGCGTCACCGGCCAGTACTCCGCCGTCGACGGCCTCCTTTCCGGCCGGGAGAACCTCGAACTCATGGCCGCGCTGCACCACCTCGACCGGCGCACTGCACGCAAACGCGTTGCCGAACTGCTCGAGCGGTTCGACCTCGTGGACGCCGCAGGCAAGCGCGCCCGCGATTACTCAGGCGGAATGCGGCGCCGGCTCGACCTCGCCATGAGCCTGGTCGGAAGACCGCGCATCGTGTTCCTCGACGAGCCGACCACCGGCCTGGATCCACGCAGCCGTCGCGGAATGTGGGCCGTGATCCGCGAACTCGTCGACGACGGCGTGACGATCTTCCTGACTACCCAGTACCTCGAGGAGGCGGATCAACTCGCCGACCGGATCGCCGTCCTCGACGACGGCCGACTCGTCGCCGAGGGCACGGCAGAGGAACTGAAGCGACTGGTGCCCGGCGGACATATCGAGGTGCGGTTCGCCGATATCGACGGCCTGGATGCCGCGAGTCGGAATGTGCCGTCGGCAGCCCGGGACACAGACGCCCTCACGCTTGCCGTGCCCTCGGACGGCAGCGTCGGCGCCCTGCGCGCACTGCTCGCCGAGCTGGACGAGCGGAACATCTCGATCGCTGATCTGGCCATCCACACGCCCGATCTCGACGACGTCTTCTTCGCGCTCACCGGCGCGGAACGCGCGAAGTCCGACACGACTCAGATGGAGGCCTCGGCCCGATGACCACCTTCCAATACGCGGCCGCCGACTCGTTGACCATGTTCCGGCGCGGTATCCGGCACACGCTGCGCACCCCGGACACCATGATCGTCGCGGTCGCCCTGCCCGTGATTCTGATGCTGATGTTCGTCTACGTCTTCGGCGGCGCGATGAGCGTCGGCACCGATTACATCGACTACGTCGTGCCGGGAATCATCCTGCTGTGCGCCAGCTTCGGAGCGGCGAGCACGGCGACGAGCGTGGCAGTCGATATGACCGAGGGCATCGTGGACCGGTTCCGCACGATGGCGATCGCCCGGTCCGCGGTCCTCACCGGCCATGTCGCCGCGAGCCTGGTGCGGAACCTGGTCACCACCGGCATCGTGATCGGCGTTGCCGTGCTCATCGGTTTCGGCCCGAATGCGACCTTCGTCGAATGGCTGGCTGCGGTCGGCCTGGTGGCGTTGTTCGTGCTCGCGATCTCCTGGCTGTCGGTCGCATTGGGGCTTATCGCACGCAGCGCGGAAGCCGCGAATGGGTTCACCTTCCTTCTGCTGTTCCTGCCTTACGTGTCGAGCGCGTTCGTGCCGACCTCGTCGATGCCGTCCTGGCTGCAATGGTTCGCCGAGAACCAGCCGGTGACCCCGGTGATCGAGACCCTGCGCGGATTGCTGATGGGCACCGCAATCGGCGATAGCGCGGTGCTGGCAATCGGCTGGTGCGTGGGAATCGCCGTGTTCGGATATCTCTGGTCGGGATGGCTGTTCCGGCAGAAGACCAGTCGGTGACCAGCACTTTCGGAGGCAGTCGTTAGGCGCGCGAGGGAATGCGGGAAGAATCTCACAGTTTCTCGCGCATCGAACCGACTAACCTGGTGATCGTGGATTCGGCAGCAAGCACCAGCGTCCAACGACGCCGCCCCGATCCTGCGCTCGAAATCCAAAATGACCCGCAGGAGTTGATGCCCCGCAAGCGGCCCACGCAGGAACGCAGCCGGCGCAAGTTCGACGCGCTACTAGCCGCATCCCGAAAGCTGCTCGTGGAGGTCGGCTTCGAATCTTTCACCTGTGAAGAAGTAGCGGCGCGTGCGGAAGTGCCGATCGGCACGCTTTATCAGTTCTTCGCCAACAAGTACGTGATCGTGTGCGAGCTCAATCGCCAGGACCTGGTGGCGGTCTCACAGGAACTGGCCGATTTCAACGGCGAAATCCCGTCGCTCGACTGGTTGCGGTACATGAACAGCTTCGTCGACCACATGGCGGAATTGTGGACCTCGGACCCGTCGCGCCGCGAGGTGTGGCTGGCGATGCAGTCCACTCCTTCCACCCGCGCGACCGGCGCGATCCACGAGAAGGAATTCGCCGAGGTCGTCGGGCAGATGCTGCGGCCGCTCACGCCGCGCACGCCTCGGCCGCGCCGAAAGATGATGGCCGAGGTGCTGGTGCACGTCGTCTATTCGATGCTCAATTTCTCCGTACAGGATGAGCAGTCCCATGAGGATGCGGTCGCCGAACTCAAGCGGCTGATGGTCGCCTACCTCCTGGTCGCCGAGAAGGAATCCCGCACGCGCTGAACGTAATTCGCGAGCAGAGCACGTAACTACCGGTACCTGACACTGTGCGCTCGCCGCGGCCTTGGCCGCGACGAGCGCACAGTTGTTTGTCGGTATCGCGAGGCGCGCCTGCTACGCGCGCCCGGCGATCAGTCCGGCAGTTCTACGAGATCCGCCAACTCACCCGGATCTTCGAGGACGACCACGGCAGCCGCGGTGTCCCCGTCGTGGGTCAGCGAGAGGTGGACCCGGACCCGCGGCAGGAAGTCCTGCGCGAGGCCGTGCAGCTTGATCGACGGCCGGCCCCACGCATCGTTGACGACCTCGATGAGCAGGTACGGGTTGTCACCAACCTGCGGGCGCCGGGCAAACCGGGACCCCGCCCAAGCCTTGATCACCGCCTCCTTCGCCGCCCAGCGCACCGCGTAGCTGCGCGCGGGGTCGGCGGTGCCCTTGCCTTCGCAGTAGCGCCGCTCCCCTGCCGTGAAGCTCTCCCGCAGCATGGTGGTGCCCGAGCGCTCGATCTGCTCGGCGAACTCGGACACCGTCACCAAGTCGAGCCCAATCCCGATGATGCTCACGCGCATCCGGGCTTTCCGCTGGTGTAGACATCGTCGTCACCGAGGCGCGCGCCCTCACTGAGGAGCACATCCGCCTCGAGCTCGCGGATCGCCTTGTGCGCAGCGTCGTCCTCGCCGAAGCGCCGGTCCGCCGGCCGCTCGTAGAGATCCGCACCGCCACACAGCGCCTGCGCGAAGCGCTGACGTCCGTCGGCGAGTCGCTTGTTCGCCTTGGCGAGGTACTCCTCTCGGTCCGCCGCGTCGAGGGCCGCGACGAACGCCTGCGGGTGCACCACCGCGATCAGGCCGGACACGTGCCCGAAGCCGAGGCTGGTCAGCAGACCGGCCTGCAGCGGCAGACGCTCACCGAAGCGGAGCGGCTCACGCGGCCACACCAGATGCGGGAACTCCTCCATCTTCGGATCGACGCAGTCCAGGCTGCGGTTCGGAGGGATGACGCCCTGGGTGAGCACCTGGCACAGCCCGATCAGCTGGAACGCCGCGGCGCCACCCTTCGCGTGACCGGTCAGGCTCTTCTGCGACACCACGAACAGCGGGTTGCCCTCGCTGCGGCCGATCGAGTTGGCAAGCCGCGTGTGCAGCTCGGCCTCGTTCGGATCGTTTGCAGCGGTGGACGTGTCGTGCTTCGAGATGACCGCGACACCGTCGGCACTCACACCGAGTTCGGCGAGCGCCTTCGCCAGCCGCGACTTCGTTCCACCGCGACCCGCGCCGAGCGCGCCCAGACCGGGTGCCGGGATGGAGGTGTGCACGCCGTCGCCGTAGGACTGCGCGTAGGCCACCACACCGAGGACCGGCAGGCCCATCTGCTGTGCGAGGTCACCGCGGGCGAGCAGGATCGTGCCGCCGCCCATCGACTCGACAAAGCCGCCGCGTCGACGGTCGTTGGCGCGGGAGAAGCGACGGTCGTCGATTCCCTTGCCGCTCATGGCCGCCGAGTCCGCCGTTGCCGACATATCGCCGAAGCCGATGATGCCCTCGTTGGACAGATCGTCGAAGCCGCCGGCGACCACCAGGTCGGCCTTGCCGAGCTTGATCTTGTCGACGCCTTCCTCGACCGACACCGCCGCCGTGGCGCACGCCGCGACCGGGTGCACCATCGCGCCGTAGCTGCCGACGTAGGACTGAACGACGTGCGCCGCAACGACGTTGGGCAACGCCTCCTGCAGGATGTCGTTCGCCCGCGCCTCGCCGAGCAGGGTGTCGATGTAGAGCGACCGCATCGAGGCCATGCCGCCCATGCCGGTGCCCTGCGTGTTCGCCACCTGGCTCGGGTGCGTCCAGCGCATCAGTTCCGACGGCGTGAAGCCCGAGCTGATGAACGCGTCCACGGTGCAGACGATGTTCCACAGCGCGACCCGGTCCACCGAGCTCGCCATGTCCGCGGAGATGCCCCAGCGGGTCGGGTCGAAGCCGGTCGGGATCTGGCCGCCCACGTAGCGGGTCAGCTTCATCTTGCGCGGCACGCGAATCTCGGTGCCCGCCTTGCGAGTCACCTGCCAGTCGCCGGAATCGGCGACCGCGTTGATGATCGTGTGCTCCGGGTCGGACGACGCGAACGCGCGTGCCTCGGCCTCGCTGGTCACCACGAAGGTGAGGTCGTCGTCGAGGAACACCGACGTCATGAGTGGCGCCGTGTTGTCCACCATCGCTCCGTCATCCGCGTAGCGGCGGATACCGCAGCGCTCGACGACCGCGTCGTGGTACATGTCGGCGACTTCCGCCTCGGGGACCAGGTCACCGGATTCGGCGTCGTACCAACCCGGCTTGGGATCGTTCTCCCACGTGACCAGGCCGGTGCTCCACGCGAGCTCCAGCACGCCGGCCGCCGAGAGCTCCTCGTCGACCTCCATCTCGAAGCGGGTACGGGCCGAGCCGTACGGGCCGAGCTCGCCCGCGCCGACGATGACCACGAGGTCCGCCGGATCGACGTCGAGTTCCGCCCAAGCGAGCTCGGCCACAGCCGCGACCTGAGTCGGCGGCGCCGGCAGCGCGAGAATCGTTCCCGCGGTATCGGTTTCCGCCTCGTCCTCGGCCTCATCGGTGTCGTCCTCGGCCGCAGCCTGCGCCTGCTTGGCCAGTGCCGGCAGGTCGAGATCCGCAGTGGCGAGCCCGCCGGTGAGATCGGCCTCGACCGGCTTGGTGGCAGCCTGCTCGCGAGCCTCGGCCGTTGACAGCTTCAGCAGCTCGGTCGCCATGTCCTGGGTGGACCAGGTGGTGACACCGGCAGCCTCGACCGCATCGACCAGCGGATCGTTGTGACCCATCAGCCCGGTGCCGCGCACCCAGCCGATCAGCGCGTGTGCCAGCGTGACGCCATCGGCCCACGAGCGCTCGGCGCTCCAGCGCGCAACCAGTGCATCCAGTGCGGCCTTCGACTCGCCGTAGGCACCGTCGCCACCGAACATGCCGCGGTTCGGGGAACCGGGCAGCACGACGTGCAGACGCGCATCGACATCGTGGTCGCGACCGATGCTCGACAGGCCGCCGATCAGTCGCTCGACCGACCACAGCAGCACGCGCATTTCCCATCTCGGCGCGGGCACCCGCGTCGGACAGATCGCCGGCCACTCGCGGAGCCGCGAACGGGAACAGCAGGGTCGGCGTCATCGCGCCCTTGACGACCGTCTTGGCGCCACCGGCCGAGTCGACCTGCTCGTTGCCGATCCACTCGATCAGTGCGTCGACGTCGGTGTAGGACGCCATGTTCGCCGGGACCACCCACAGGGCGGCGCCGTTCTGCGCGGAATCGCTGAACAGCTTGCGGTAGAAGCCGAGTCGCTCGGAGTCCAGGCGCGAGGTGGTCACCACGACAGTGGCGCCGCCGCCCAGCAGCTGGCCGGTGATCGACGCCGCGATCGAGCCCTTGCTCGCGCCGGTGACGACTGCGATCTCGTCTGCCCAGACGCCCTTCGCGGTGGCCTGGTTGGCAGCCTGCTCGATCTGCTCGTAGGTAGCGGCCAGCACGGACCGACCCGCGGTGCGGGCCTTGGCGCGCCACCACGCAGCCTGCGTGGCAACCGCGGCTCCGGCGCCGATGAAGCTATCGACGGCCACCGACTCCGCGCCGTCCTCCGCGATCCACAGCCGCGCGAGATCCTCACGCGCAGTGGCCCAACGGTCGTCGATCAGTACTGCCCTGCGGGCATCGAACGCCGGGGCAACAAGTCGCGGCCAGTCCGAACCGAGTTCGGCCGAAACCAGTTCCACGAGCTCGGTGTCGGTCGACGCCTCGGGCGCCGAGACCTTCTCGTCGAGGCCGAGCTGCTCGAGCACGAGTCGCGCGGCGGAGGCGAGCACGCCGTCCTTGCCGGTGATGTGCTCGGTGAACTCGCCGAGTGCGGCCGCGTCAACGGTGCCACCACCGGCACCGCCACCCGCCGACGGCAGGGAAACCGCGATACCGCGGCGACCCGCCACCGCAGCGACTGCGGCATCGACAGCGGCATCGACGGACGCGCCGTCGGTGAGCGCGCCGGCCACCAGACCGCCGAGGTCACCGCCGCGGACGCTGGCCCCATCGCGGGTGCCGAGGGCAACCTCGGCCATGACGTGGCTGGCCCAGCCGTCGCCGAGCTCCCAGACCTTCTTGACGCGGTCGGTCAGCGCCGCCGGGCGCTTGCCGGACGGGCCGAGCACCTTGCGCAGGTGGTCACCCATCGAGTCGGAGAGCACCGAGCCGAACGGCTTGTAGGTACGGGCGAGCTTGTCGACCGTGCCGGCCAGCGCCACCATGTCGGCGTCCGCCGCACCGTCGATCGCGCCGAGCGAGAGCTCGGAGCCGAGGTCGACGAGCAGCTGGTTACGCCGCGAGGAAACGCCGTCGCACAGCGCCTCGATGGTGTCCACGGGACCGATCTGGTCGAGTCGCAGCTTGGTCCACAGCGCGATCAGCACCTTGGTGGCATCCGAAGCGCTGAAGGCGATGTCGTCCGGACGCGGTCCACCGGACGGTGCGGCCGGCGCGGGGGCCGGTGCAGCCGGAGCGGCGGGCGCAGCCTCGGCCGCGGGGGCGGCAGGCTCCGGAGTGACCTCTTCCTCGACCGGCTCCGGGTCGACGTCGGTGGCGAACACGACCGCACGCTCGCGCTCGATGTTGGCAACCTCCACCGGGCCACCGATGCGGCCGGGAAGCTTCAGCGTGTTGGACGCCAGGTTCGCAACCGTCGGGGTCGCGGCCAGGCCGATCTCCACGAACCGCTCAACGCCGAGGCCGCCGTGCAGCTCGTCGGTGAACAGCAGGTCCTGGGTCTCGATCCAGCGCACCGGGCTGGCGAACTGCCATGCCAGCAGCTCGATGAGCACGACGCGGCACAGCTCGCCCGGACGTGCGGCCCAGCTGTCGAAGTCGGCCAGCACCTCGGCCAACGGGTCCGACGGCACCAGTTCCGCGATCTCGGCGATGAAGTCGCGCTCGAGCGAGAACGGCTTCGGCACCAGGTTCGGGATGTAGCGGCCGGTCAGGATTTCCGGGTGCAGGTCGGCAGGCAGCAGGTCCTGCAGCTTGTGCCGGAAGTCGGGGACACCATCGCGCAGCACCGAGGAGTGGAAAGGCACGTCGATGCCGGGCACCAGGATGTACGCGCGCTTACCGCCGAATTCGGCGACACGGCGGTCGATTTCGGTCTCGAGCGCCTCGAGTCCGGCGACCGTGCCGGCGATCGCGTACTGCGAGCCGCGCAGGTTCAGGTTGACGACCTGCAGGAATTCACCGTTCTGCTCACCGATCGAGGCGACGAAGGACTCGACGTCCTCATCGTTCAGCCCGAACTGCGACGGCCGGATGGCGGCCATGCGGTAGTTCGAGCGGCCGTCGGCATCGCGCGGCACCAGCTCGTGCATGGCAGTACCGCGCTGGAACACGACCTCGAGCACCGCCTCGAGCGGCAGCACCTGGGCTACCGCGCAGAGCGCGTTGTACTCACCGACGGAGTGGCCGGCCAGGATCGCGTCCTCGATGAAGGCGCCGGACTCACGCAGCTCCTCCACCTGAGCCGCGCCGAGCACGGCCATCGCGACCTGGGTGAACTGCGTCAGGTGCAGCACGCCATCCGGGTGCTTGTGCTCGACACCCCGGGCCTTGAGGTAGGTCGGGTTGTCACGCACCACAGCGAGGATCGAGAAGCCGAGGGCATTGCGGGTGTGCTTGTCGGCGCGGTCCCAAATCTCCTTGGCGGCCTTCGAGCGGGTCCGGGCGTCGAGGCCCATGCCCTTGGCCTGGATGCCCTGACCGGGGAAGGCGTAGACGGTCTTCGGCGGCGCGGTGCGGCCGGTCGCGACCATCACCAGGTCACCACCGACGCGGCAGGCGACCTCGACGATCTCGGCGCCGGCATCGATCGCGACCCGGTTGACCTGGACGTCGATCTTGGCGCCCGGGCGGACCATGCCGAGGAAGCGCGCGGTCCACGCGGTCAGCTTGCGGGCCGCGATGTTCGACTCGGGGTCGATCGCGGAAACCGCATGCTGGGCCGCGGCCGAGAGCCACATGCCGTGCACGATCGGGGTGCCCAGGCCGGCGAGCAACGCTGCGCCGTTCGAGGTGTGGATCGGGTTGTGGTCGCCGGAAACCTGGGCGAACGCACCCATGTTGGTCGGCGCGGTGATGGTGACGTCACGACGGCGACGACGCGAGGTGTCCACCGCGGACTCCGCGGCACCGCTGGCGCGCGGCGGGTCGGTGAGCTCACCGGCACCGGTGCGGCCGCGGATCGCGAACCGCTCGACCAGCGTTGCCAGCGGCAAGGACTCCAGGCCCTGATCGCGCATCACGCCGATGGTCACGTGCACCTCGACGACGCGACCGAGGTCGGTGTCGAGAACCGACGTCGACTCTGCCTTGACGGTCAGGATGCTGGTCTCGCTGGGCAGCGTGCGCTCGAGGTTCACCTGGTGATCGAGGTGGACCAGGTCGAGCATGCCCTCGATGACGCTCAGTGCATCGGCGGTCTTGGTCGCGCCAAGAGCCGCGAACACGGCCGGCCAGCAGGCGCCGACGAGCACATCGGGCACGGAATTGCCGACCGCACTGAGGGATTCGGGCATACCCGCGGCCGTGACGCCGGCGTGGTCGGCGACCAGGTCCGGGGTCCAGGCCAGGTTGACCCAGGCAGCACCGTTCTTGACCTCGGGCAGTTCCTGCCCGGCGGCGACGGCGAGCAGCGCCGACATCGAAGCCTCGGCGTCCTCGGCGGTCACGACCGGCGCACCGCCGGTGTGGGTCGAGGCCGGCACGGTGATGCGGATGCGCACGACGTTGTCGGCGAGGAGTGGAACGACGAGCTCAACATGCTCGGCGTCGATCTCGGAGAGCGTCGCGCCGGAGGCGGGGTGAACCGCGTTGCGGCCGTCCACAATCCACTCGGCGGTGTCGCCGAGGCGGCTGGCCGGGTTCTTGGTGATTCGACCGGCCCAGGTGACGTCGGGCGCGCCGAGCACGATGTCGACCGGTCCCGCCGCGAGACCTGCCTGGCGGCGGCTGACGATGGCGACCGGGCTGTCACCGCCCGCGACGAGCGCGTCGGCGGCGGCCTTCTCGAAGCGGTCGAGCAGCTCGCCGACCGGCTCGTTCAGCTTGGTGATACCGGCGACCGCGACGGTGCCGGGGATGACGCAGACCTGATCCGCCGAGTAGCGCGGATCGTGCGCCTGCCACAGCGAGTCGGAACGCCACCAGCGACGGACGTCGCCGTCGACGACGGGCACGAAGTTCACCGGCTTGCCGGGCGTCTTGCAGAGCCCGACGAAGAACGGGACGTCGGCCGGGTGCAGCACCGCGGTGTCGGCGTCGGGGTAGGCGGCACGCAGGGCGGCGATCGCCTCGACGGGCCGCTCGATGAGCGACTTGTCCTCGAACAGCGTCGCGATCGGGCCGCGGTCGGCCGGGTGCAGGCGAGCCTCGGCACGCTGCAGCATCTCGGCGAACCGGTCGCTCCAGGTGATATCGAGCCACAGCGAACGGGTGGCGTCGGAGATCGCGGCACCCACATCTGAACCGGTGTCGAACTCGGCGAGCGCGTCCGGGCCGATGGCCAGCTCGATGTAGCGGTCGAGCCACTGGCCGTAGGTCATCGTCGAGACATCGCCGAAGTACGGCTTCGCGGTGCCGTTGAGCGCGGCGATGATCTCGTCGCGACGCTCGGCGACGGCGTCGGCGTCACCGGCGACCTCGTCGAGCAGACGGCCGGTGCGGGACGCGGCGTTGTCGATCTCGTGGATGTCGGCACCGAGCTGGCTGCGGCCGGAAGCCATGCCGCCAACCGCGGTTCCGGCGCCGACCCAGTCGGGGGTGCCGGGGGTGTCGACGAGCAGCTGCTTGACCTCGGGAGCGGTGGTCGCCTCGAGGGTGGCCATCGCCGCAGTGCCGACGAGGATGCCGTCGAGCGGCATCTTCGGGAAGCCGTACTGGGTCGACCACTCGCCGGTCAGGTACTCGGACGCGCGCTCGGGGGTACCGATGCCGCCGCCGACGCAGATCACGATGTTCGAGCGGTTGCGCAGCTCGCCGTAGGTATCGAGCAGGAGGTCGTCGAGGTCTTCCCACGAGTGGTGACCACCGGCGCGACCGCCCTCGATGTGCATGATCACCGGGTAATCCGGCACCTCGTTCGCGATCCGGATGACGGACCGGATCTGCGCGACGGTGCCCGGCTTGAAGGCGACGTGACTGATGCCGACCTCGTTGAGCTCCTCGATCAGCGCGACGGCCTCTTCGAGCTCGGGGATGCCGGCGGTGACGATGACACCGTCGAACGGTGCACCCGCGGAGCGGGCACGCTGCACGAGGCGCTTACCGCCCAGCTGCAGCTTCCACAGGTAGGGATCGAGGAACAGCGAGTTGAACTGCACCTCGCGGCCCGGCTCGAGCAGCGTGCGCAGCTCGGCAACGCGGTCGGCGAAGATCTGCTCGGTGACCTGACCTCCACCGGCGAGCTCGGCCCAGTGGCCGGCATTCGCGGCGGCGGCAACGATCTTGGCGTCGACCGTGGTCGGGGTCATACCCGCGAGGAGGATCGGCGAACGGCCGGTGAGGCGCGTGAAGGAGGTCTCGACGACGACGCGGCCGTCGGGCAGCGTGACCGGCTTCGGGGCGAAGCTGGACCAGGCTGCGGCGATCTCCGGGGTCGCGCCCGGGGTCAGCAGGTGACGCTGTCCGTCACGGGTAGCGGCGGCGATGATGCCCGAGCCGGTGCCCCGCAGCGTCGAGGAGCTCATCCGGGTCAGCAGGTCGCCGGGGCCGAGGTCGAGCAGCCAGTTCGCACCGGCCGCAACCGAGTCCTCGACGGCGTCGACCCAGTCGACGGGATCGACGAGCACGCCGGCCGCGAGCTCGCGGGCGAGCTCAGCGTCGAGGCCGCACAGGCCTGCCCAGTCGGCGACGAGATCAATGGTCTCGCCGAGAGCCGGGTGATGGAAGCCGATTTCGACGGCGAGCGGCTCGAAGACCGGTGAGAACACCGCGCCGCCGCGCTTCTTGGCATCGCGGTCGTGGGTCTGCTCAGCAGTGATCTGCTCGCAGTACTCCTTGACGCGGTCGATCGAGGCGGGGGCGCCGGAGATGACGAAACGACGACGACCGTTGCGGATCGAGAGGTACGGCGCGATCGAGGAATCGGTGTTCGCTGCGACGGCCGCGATGGCCGCCTCGAGCTGCGCGCGGTCGGCGTTGGAAACGGCAACCATCGGCGCCCGGTCACCAACGGCAATCAGGCCGCGACGACGGCCGACGAGAGAGGCGGCCGCGCCGATCAGCTGAGCAACTGCGAGGAGTTCGGCGTCGGCGTTGCCACCACGCGCGACGGCCGCGACTCCGATGAGGCCCTGAGAGTGTCCGATCACCGAGACCGGCGCGTTCACCGCGGGATCGAGGCCCTGCAGCTTGAGCGCGCGCAGCGCGGCGAGCTGGGTGAGGAAAACGCCGGGCAGCGAGACCGCGGCGGAGCGCAGGGTCGCCTCCGACGGCGCAGCGCTGGTTTCGCCGCTCTCCTCGTCGACGATGTCTTCTTCGAGCATCCAGGCGATCGGGTCGAAGCCGACCGGGCGGACGACGAGCAGCTTGCCGGCCAGCGGCGAGAGAATCGCGGTGGCCTCATTGACGAGTGCGGTGAGCTCCGGCTCGAGAGCGCTGTCACGACTGATCTCTTCGAGGGCGCCGAGCCAGGACGCGCCCTGTCCACCGAAGGCGAGCGCGTACGGCTCACCTGCAAGGAAACGATCGAGCAGCGGAGTGCGGTCGAGTGCGGATGATCCGTTCGCGCGCGAGCCTGTGGCCGAGTAAGCGTCGCGTCCGCGGCCGGAGGCTGCGCTTTCATGGATGGTCACGGGTGTTTGTCCTCTCATGAGCGCCCAAGTACGCAAAAAGCGACGCCGTTTGCGGGCGTCGCGCACTTGGGCACGGTGTGGCTTCGGGCTCTCCTCGTCGAGTGATCCCAGGGTGGCACAGAATCATGAGGAAAGCCTCACGTTTCCTCTGCGAACGACCTCTGGGAGGGCCGATTTCCGGTGCGGACGTACCAGAAAGGGGCTCCGGAACCGGCGCTCCCAGCGCCTTTCCTGCTGGCTGGAGTGCATACGTGGACGTCATAGAATATGAGGAAAGCCTCACGTTGATCGTTACCAAGTCGTTATAGTGCCAGGTCGGGTTACTCGTGGGTAGACGCATTAGTGCGACGCGGCTGTGCGTCGACCGACCTTTGGAAGGCCGTCCGCGACGTCGGATCCTGGGCGAAGCCGAGCACCCGAGGTGTCGTAGGCTGAGCCCACGCGCGAGTGGCGGAATTGGCAGACGCGCCAGATTTAGGTTCTGGTGTCCTAGGACGTGGGGGTTCAAGTCCCCCCTCGCGCACAGATTCGAATCGGGTCACAAGGGTTAGGCCACCCGACAGACTGAACGCCGGCGCCCATTCTTCGGGCGATCGAGCGGGTTCCCGCGCAATGCGGCGAAAAGTGGGCGCTCACGCTCTGGCTCGGTCCCGCCGCGCACCTTTTCGCACCACCGCGCACGCCCAGGCATGCGCGGTCATGCGAAACGGTGCGCGCTCAGTCTGGATCGTTGCCGCGCCAACAAATGGCTAATGAGCCGATCGGCGACCGGCTTACTCTGCGCGGCCCTCGGGCAAGTCCTTGCCCAGCCGCGCCTTGGCGAAGTGGTGGCCGATGATCGAGGAGATCGCACCCGCCATCCCGACGGCCCACAGGGCAGTCCACCAAGACCAATCGCCGACGATCATGCTGAGGGCGAATATGACGACGAGCGCCCAGTACAACCAGTAGCTGCGGCGCGGTAAGACGCGATCGAACCCCAGGAAGATCTTCCAGGACTCCTTCGACACCTCAGCCGCTTTGCTCGGCGGACTCGTCGGGACTCTCCGACGCCGCCGGTGGGGCCTGGCCCGACTCCCTACGCAGTTTCGCCGTGGCGTAGTGGTGACCGGCGATCACGGTGATCCCCAACACGATCACGAGTCCGCTCAGTACCGCCGAAAGAGTCGAGTAACCGCCAAGGACAAAGGTCAGGATCGCTAAGACGACCACGACCCAGTTCGCCCAGTACGCGCGCCGCGGTAGGACGTTGTCGACCCTCAGAAAGTTCTTCCACCATGTTTTCGACACGTCAGCCCCTTAACCGGCCGGCTTGAGGTCATCGATCATCTCGACTAGGTGATAGTCCGTGGAGCTGTGCTCGATCATCCTAGCGACGCGCTCATCGTTGCCGGGTTCGTTTGTGGCGCACCTTTTCGCGCGACCACGCACGCCCAGACGTGCGCGCAAGGGCCAAAAAGTGCGCGTCGAGGCCCGCGCGCGCTACTGGTCGAAAACGATCTCGACGGAGTCAGTGACCGGTACCGACTGGCACGCCAACGTCAGACCCATTCGCAGGTCGGCGTCAACCAAGGTGTCATTGCGGAGCATTTTCACCTCACCGGCGCGCACAGTGCAGGCGCAGGCGCTGCACGCACCTTCCCGGCAGGAGTACGGCGCGTCGTACCCGCGGGTGAGCAACAGATCGAGCAGTTTGGCGTTGCGCGGCCAAGACAGCTCGGTTGTTTCGCCGTTGAGTTCGACCGTGACGGTCGCCGGCGCATCGGCGTCGTAGGTCGCCGGCAGCACGATCTCGGCGAACGGATCACCGGCCAGTGATCGGTACACCTCGACGTGCAATCGGGCATTGCTGACACCGATTGCGGTCAGTGCCTCGCGGGCAGTTTCCATGAAAGCTGTTGGTCCACAGACGAAAGTGTCGAAGTTCGCATACGCGCCGAAGTCGTCGATCATGGCATCGACCGTCGGCAAACCGCGCTCGGACTCGAGCCAATGCTCGACGTTGATTCGGTCGGGAAACTCAGCTTCGATCTCGTCCAACTCTGCGCCGAAGATCACCGTATCCGCGTCGCGGTTGGCGTAGAAGAGGTAGACGGAGCCTGTGCCGCCGATGAGTGCCGACTTGGCTATCGACATCATCGGCGTTATCCCGCTGCCTGCGGCGACGAGAAGGAGATCGGAGTCGAGCGACTTCGGGTAGAAGACCCCGGACGGCGTCAATACGGTGAGCGACATCCCGACTTCTGCGTTGTCGCACAACCAGTTCGAGGCATACCCGTCCGAAGTGCGTTTCACCGTGACGACCAGGTCGTCGTCGAGGTGCGGCGAGCTGGACAGCGAGTAACACCGCGCGACGGAACCGGTCCGTTCGCTGGGGACCTTCACGGTGAGGAACTGTCCGGGGTGGTACCGGAACTTCGAGAACGACGCCGGTGGCACCTCGAGGACAAGGGACACCGCGTCGGCAGTCTCCTTGATCACTTCGACGACCTGCAACGCATGGACGTGCGAA
The DNA here is from genome assembly GCF_001646865.1 of Aldersonia kunmingensis. Classification (GTDB taxonomy): domain Bacteria; phylum Actinomycetota; class Actinomycetes; order Mycobacteriales; family Mycobacteriaceae; genus Aldersonia; species Aldersonia kunmingensis. The sequence continues at coordinate 21,306 of NZ_LRRB01000198.1, forward strand.
TTACTCGTCTCAACAACACTATTCGGGGTGTCGTGTCCGCGGTCGTTGTTGTCAGCCATGGCGCACTACTAGCGTTCGATCTCTGCGCTGCGCTGCGCCTCCGCGATCCTCGACGCGATCCTGGGGCTCCGCCCGATCCTGCCCACGATGTCCTCGTAGCTTGGGCCGAGAATGCGTGGGACGAGATCGAAGACCCGCGCATCCGGGCCGATCAGGACCCGGGCCCGATTGCGCTCGATACCTCGAATGATCGCCTTGGCGGCACCGTCGGGGGTGGTGATGGCGATGCGATCGAACTGCCGAACGGCCTCGGCGCGCGCCTCGTCGGTCATTTCCATACCCCTGCTGTGCGCGACGATATTGGTCTTGATGCCGCCCGGGTGGACGCAGGTCACTCCAACCGGATGGCGGCTGATGATCATTTCCTGACGCAACGCCTCGGTGAATCCGCGGACCGCGAACTTCGCAGCGTTGTAGGCACTTTGGGACGGCACCCCGATGAGACCGAACACCGAGGAGATGTTGACGATGTGGCCGTCACCGGACTCGATGAGGTCGGGCAGGAAAGCCTTCGTGCCGTTCGCGACACCCCAGAAGTTGATGTTCATGAGCCATTCGAAGTCGTCCCATTCCATGTCCTCGACATTGGCGCTCAACGCGACGCCGGCATTGTTGACGACAAGGTTCGCCCCGCCGAATGCGTTGCGGACATCCGAGGCGTGTGCGTACACCGCGGTGCGATCGGCGACATCGAGTTCGTACGGAATCGCTGTCGCGCCGATCTTCTCGCAGCGCCCCGCGGTGTCGGCAACGGACGGGGCGTCGATATCCGACAGCGCAAGCTTCGCGCCGCGCCGCGCCAGGGCGAGTGCCAGTGCCCGGCCGATTCCCGAGCCGGCGCCACTGATCACGGCGACCTTGTTCTTGAAATCCTTCATGTGCATCCCCGTTCGGTATCGAAAGCCGGTCAGAGTTGGTCGGAAACAAGGTCTCGCGTTGCGGGGGCGGATTGTGCGGTCCGGCGGATCGGCGGACGTGGCACGGTGAGGAATTCGAAGTCACTGGCATCGATCTTCCGCGCGCGCGCCCAATACTCCCAGGTGAAACCCGACCACAGCGTGCGGTTCTCGCCGTGTGCATCGAGGTACCAACTGGCACACCCGCCGGTGTTCCACACCGACCGCCGCAGCTTGCGTTGGAGCTCGCGATTGAATGCGGCCTGTGCGCTGCGCCGCGGCACAATGGCCTGCGCGCCCTCACGCTCGGCGAGCCGAATTGCCTGGGACACATAGCGAATCTGCGCCTCGATCATGAAGACCACAGAGGTGTGCCCAAGTCCGGTGTTCGGCCCAAGCAGAAAGAACGCGTTCGGAGCGTCCGCGATGGCAGTCCCGAGGTAGGCCTGGACACCCTCGTTGCGCCAGCGATCGGCGATGTCAACTCCGTAGCGGCCATGGAAATCCAGCCGGGTGAAGACATCGAAAATATGGAATCCGGTGCCGTAGATGATGGCGTCGACCGGGCGTTCAACGCCATCCGAAGTGACGATGCCATTTGCGGTTACTGCCTGGATAGCGGCTGTGACGACCTCGGTCTTGGGCTTGTTCAACGCCGCGTAGTACGTATCCGACCCGAGTAGTCGCTTGCACCCGGCCCGATATGTCGGCGTCAGCTTGCGGCGCAGTTCCGGGTCGGTGATCTCCCGCTCTAGGTGCCGGCGCGCGATTCGCTCGACAATGCGCAACATGTCCGGCCGACGAGTCATCGCGTACGCGCCGGCCTCGGCCGACCAGTACAGACCGTTGCGGAGCAGTCGCCGCAGGCCTGGAACTAGGGCGAGCGCGCGCTTGGCGCGGGCGGAAAACTCGACATTGCTGCGGGGCAGCACCCATGGTGGTGTGCGCTGGTACACCTGCAGTGCCGCCACTTTGTCGATGATCTCCGGTACGAATTGGACTGCGCTGGCACCGGTTCCGATCACTGCGACATTCATTCCGGTGAGGTCGACCAGGTGGTCCCACCGTGCCGAATGAAACGTCGGGCCGGTGAAGGTTTCGATCCCAGGAAGTTCCGGAATATTCGGCACGTGCAGGGCCCCGATACCGGAAACCAGGAACTGCCCGATGAATTCACGCCCGTCAGCCGTCGCGACGTGCCAGCGGCATTCGGCATCATTCCAACGCGCGCCAGTGAAGGTGGTACCGAACTTGATGTGCTCGGCGAGCCGGTACTTCTGCGCCACCTGCTCGAGATAGGACAGGATCTCCGGCTGGTAGGAGAACAGGTTCGACCAGCTCGACTTGGGTTCGAACGAGAATGAGTAGAGATGGCTGGGGACATCGCACGCACAGCCGGGATAGGTGTTGTCACGCCAGGTGCCACCGACCCCAGTCCCCTTTTCCAGAATCAGGAAGTCCTCGATCCCCTGCTTCTTCAGCTCAATTCCCATGCCGAGACCCGAGAATCCGGTTCCGATGACGATGACTCGGGCCTCGATCGGTTTCGGCGGGCGCGCTGGATTGGCTTTTCGAGGCCTGGATTGGCGTTGGGGCACAGAAATACTCGTCACGTCGCCTCCCTGTGTTGCCTTCCCCCACCGGCAAATTGTTCGATCGTCAGACCGCGCGCGATCTCCGGTTTGCCTTCTTCCTGTCGAGGTCCGCGAGTACGTCGTCGGGTAGCGCGCGCGACATCCGGTACAAGCGGGTTGTCATGGGGCCCTTGATCATTCCGACCTCGTAGAGGTAGCGCATCAGTACCTCGGACCGGAACACCGCCTGCTCCCGGTAGCTCTTCTTGGTGAATGCGACGAGGAATCCGTGCACCGGATTGATGCCAACCGACCGATAGACGAGCGGATTGACCAGGATCGGCTGAACCAGGATGTTCTGGTAGGCGAATACGCCGCGGTGCCACGCGTTCGAGATCCTGCCGCGATCGGCGATCGCCCGGACGAGTTCCTCACGGGCATAGGTGATGTGGCGAGCCTCCTCGAGCACGTGAATCTTCATCAGCTGCCGCGTATGGGGCTGCATCTCGGGATCGTTCATGGCCTCACGCTGCAGTCGGTCGAGCAGTTCTTCGATCAACAGCGTGCCGGCGATTATCGATGGCCCGCGCGGGATGAATCCCAACCCGCGGAAGATCTTGGTCAGCGGTGCCGGCTGCCGGTAGGCATTGAGCCCGGACTTGTTAATGAGGCGACCGAACATCGTCGAGTGCCGTGCCTCCTCTGCGACCTCGGCGAGCGCGTACCGGCTGTGGTCGTCCGCGAGCTCGGGGTTTTCGATAACAGCGCGCAAAAGCATCGTGCTCAGCCCGAACTCGGCCACGATGCCGAAGCTCAGAATGGCGATCATCTCGTGCATCCCGAGGGTGCGACGCTGCTCATCGGTCAGCTTGTCCCACAACTTGGTGCCGTAGAGGGACTGCCGATAGTCGGGCAGCCATCGCATATCCGGTTCGAGCGGGGCATCCCAGTCGATGTCGAGCTCCCCGTCGTACGAACGGTCTGCCGTCGACCGGAGGAGGCGCTGCGCGGTCTTCTGGCGGTCGCCCACATTTTTCACCGACGTCGTGGAGATCCCGGCGCGATTGACCGCGATCCGGCGATCTCCGACCTCGCTAGTCGTCATCCCGTGGTCCTTCCCTCGCTTGGCCTGCGCGACTACCCGAGTCGCGCGAGACCAAAGGTATCTGATACCAGCGGTCCACCCAGTCTGGAACGAGACAGTTGGGGTGTCAAGGACCCAACTAACCGCGTTGTTCTTCGTCAGCTTCAGCCTTGGGCAAGCACCGGCCAGCCCGCAGGATCGAGCGGGCAACCAGCCCCCGGTACATGCCCGCGTCGATGCAGGACGACACGAGCACTCCCGTCAGCGATTCCATGCGCGCCCGGTACTGCCTGCTGGTGTAAGCGCTCCACAATCCGCGGGCTCGGCCGATCCCGATATCGCGGTACGCGCGCGAATCGAGCGACAGCGGGCCGAGCGACACGATCAGCGCCGCAGCAAGCACCTCCTGAACACGCCGCCAGCTCGGCAGCCCCCGAGACATGGCGTCGCCGAGTTCGTCCCATCCATACCGGATGTGCAGCTGCCGGCTGGCGGAGTGCACGGTCATCACCTGTCGCACGTGCGGCTGCAGGTCCGGGCGGGCGGCGACGGGATGGGCCAACGCATCGACGAACTCGTCGGCGAGGAGTCCGAGCACCTTGGCGAACGGCCCGTTCGGCGACATCAACAGCACCCGCGCGAACCGGTTGCTCAGGCCGGGGCGCAGGTACGGCTCGACCCCGATGCGGTTGACCAGACGGCTGAACATCGTGACGTTGCGGGCTCTGTCATTGATCATTGCGAGCTGGAATCGCGTCCGGTCGTCGGCCAGTGCTCGCTCCTCCATCGCAGATCGGAACGTCAACATCGAGGCCGCATTCTCGAGATACATTGCGGCGGTGAGGAGTACGACGAGTTCGCGCCTGCCGAGCTCGACCTGCTGCTGTCGGTTCAGCGAGCGCCACAATCGCGTGCCATAGACGGACACCAGCTCATCCGGTATCCACGGCGAGCCGACAGTGGGCGAACGGTCCCAGTCGACATCGAGTTCGCCGTCGTAGGTCTCCTCGGCCGCCGCGAAGAGGAGCTGTTGAGCGGCCTTTTGGCGATCGGCGACGCTTCGCCGACGCAATACCGGCCCGCCGGTGACCGTGTAGGGCCGATGAAACCTGATCTCACCGTCTGCCATCGCACCTGCTCGATTCCCCGAAGGTGGCCTTGCCTAATTGCGCTGTACCCAAGGAAGCGGTTACCCCAACCGTGAGTATCACATACCATCGGTCCACGGTCCGAGGGAACGGAAAGGGCCAACAATGAGCGAGAGATTCCCGCACAGCCCGCATGCAGGCTCCGACTACATCGGCGAAGCGACGATCGTCATTCGTGGTACCGAGGTGCCCGCCGAGATCGAGCTGCGGGGCTATCGTGAGCCGATCGACGGGGTGTACCGATGGATCGGCCGGATCGCGCCGAACGACACGCTTACGGCGATCCTCGCCGACAAACCGCGGGTCAGGGCGACAATTCGAACGCCACACAGCGCTCGCGAGGCATACATCGGCGACCCGGACCCATGGAATCGCTACCGGATCATGGGCAAGAGCACGCCGCCCTACCACGTCCCCACCGACCTGGATGAGGTCGAGATCGAGGGCGGCGCCACGTAGGGCCGAGAAGGAATTTCCTAAAGCTAGGGAATCAATTTTCCCGAAACCTTGACGCCAAAGTGTGATCTGGCACACACTACGAACCATCGGTATCGGCTACTGAAGGTAGCTCTTTGTGGGGGGCGGGGGAGTTCTCGAACACCGGCCGCCGGTTGTCGAACGCTCGACACCACGGGGGAGGTTCACGCGTGGTGAAACTCACGAAGAGGTGAGGTCTTGCGCGCAACATTTGCGGTCGCAGGTTGCACCGCGGTGCGATGTCAACGGTGAACCCCGCGCATGAGGCGCGGCCTACCCCGATCGCGACGTCCGAGTCCGCTTCACGGATCGTCCGAGAGAACTTCGCGAGCACCCTCACTTCCGCATTGCGGACGTTCGGCCGGGTGGTGGACCTGGCCCAGGAGACAATTCGCGGCACCGTCACCGACGTGCTGGCCCGCCGCTTCCAAGGGCGCGAAATGCTCCGGCAGGCCTGGTATCTCATCACCGTGACGGCCATCCCAGCCATCCTCATGGCAGTGCCATTCGGCGTCGTGGTATCGGTGCAGGTGGGCAATCTGATCCACCAACTCGGCGCCGACTCGATGATCGGGGCCGCCGGCGGACTTGGCGTGATCCAGCAGGGTGCGCCCATCGCCACCGGACTACTTCTCGGCGGCGCCGGTGCCTCGGCCATCGCGTCGGACCTCGGTGCACGGACGATCCGTGAGGAGATAGACGCGCTGCGCACGATGGGGATCAATCCTGTTCACCGACTGGTGATTCCGCGGGTATGGGCGATGATGCTCGTCGCTCCCCTGGTGAACATACTGATCGTTTTCGTCGGCATCATCGCCGGATACGCGGTCGCCATCGGCCCGCAGGGCGTCACACCCGGCAGTTACTGGGCCACCTTCGGGTCTTTCACAGTCGTCGCGGACGTCTGGTTGTCATTGATGAAGGCGATGCTCTTCGGATTCATCGTGGTGATCATTGCCTGCCAGCGAGGACTCGAGGCAAAGGGCGGGCCGCGCGGTGTGGCCGACGGCGTCAACGCCGCGGTAGTCCTGTCGGTCGCCGCGATCATCGTCGTCAACATGGTCATCACCCAGGTCGTGACCATGTTCCTACCGGTACGGGTGGCGTAATGACACCGAGCGCACACGCACCCTTCGGACTGCGCAGCCTCAGCGGCTGGGCCCGCCCGCTCCGAATCTTCACCGCGCCTGTCGAGGCGGTCGGGTTCGCTGCGAGTTTCACCTGGGAGGCCTTGGCGGCCATACCTTTCACACTTCGGCGCTACCGCAGTCAGACCGTGAAGACCATCACGGATATGACCTGGGGCCGCGGCTCGGTAATCGTCGGAGGTGGAACGGTCCCCGTTCTCGTGGTGCTCGGTATCGCGATCGGCGCCGGTATCGGCATCCAGACCTTTTCGGCACTGAACATGCTCGGCCTCGGACCCGTGACGGGCGTGGTGTCCGCGTTCGCGAACACCCGCGAATTGGCCCCGATCGTCGCCGCAATCGGATTCGCCGCACAGGCCGGCTGCCGGATGACGGCGGAGATCGGTGCGATGCGGATATCCGAGGAGATCGACGCGATCGAGTCGCTCGGCCTTCGTTCGGTCCCCTTCGTGGTCACCACCCGCGTCATCGCCGGCGCGGTCGCAATCGTGCCGACGTTCATCATCGCGCTGATCCTGAGTTACCTGGCGTGTTCAGCGGTCGTCGTGCTGGTTCACGGCCAGGCCTCGGGCGTATACGACCACTACTTCTACCAATTCACGAGTGCCTACGACCTGCTCGCGGCAGTGATCAAGATCCTCGTGTTCGGTGTCGCGATCATCCTGATCCATTGTTACTACGGCTTCTTCGCCACGGGCGGCCCCGAGGGCGTGGGCCGGGCGTCCGGGCGGGCAGTGCGAACCAGCTTCGTCGCCATCATCGTCCTCGACATGGTGATGACCATCCTGCTCTGGGGCGTCAACTCGTCGATCGAATTCACCGGGTGATCGGATGCGCGACTACTCGATGCCAGGTACTTCGGTCGGCCGAAAGGGCGCCCTCATCGTCGGGTCGGCGCTGCTGATCGGCGCGCTGGTCAGCGTGGTGGCAGTTAACGCGTCCACTGGCGGGAACAACGACGATCAGCTGACCGTCAGCCTGCACACCGAACAGATCGGTGAGGGAATCGTTACGGGCACCAAGGTTCGACTCGACGGGGTCAAGGTCGGCGAGGTCGCGAAGATCTCCAGCTCCGAACTGGGTAGGCAAATGATCGAGCTCGATCTCGATCGAGACCAGACCGCAGCGCTCACAGACGAATTGAACGTGGACTACGCACCGGCAAACCTGTTCGGCATCAGCGCGGTCGTGCTGAAGCGTTCCGATGCCGGGGCGTTACTGCAGGACAACGAGACGATCGACCTGACGGGACCGAACGCCGACAGGGTCGGCAACTTCACGTTGGCAAGGCTGCTGCGAATGGTCACTTCGACGTCGGTCAATGTGCTCACACCGCAGCTCACCGACTTGCTGACGAAGTCGGCCGACGACCTGCAACAGTTCACACCGTTCCTCGAGTCGGTCGTGGTGCTCAGTCGGACGGTCGCCGAAACACAGCGGTACCTGCCCTCGTTCCTGATCGGCGAATATGCTTCGTTCCTCTACGGATTGGGCGCGTACACCTCGGGCACGCTCGGTCTGGTGAACGAGGTCATGAACATCGACATCCTGCGGTACCAACGAGACAAATTCGACGCCACCATCGCCATGATGGGAAAGGGTGCACTGCCCGCATTCGGTCGAATCGGCATCGTGAGTGGCGAATACACCAAGGGATCCACCGACAGTCTCACCCCGTTGCTCGAGGCAATGGTGGCGACGATGCCGAATCCGGCCCGGTCGACCGCACAGTTCGATGAATTGCTCGACCGCGTCGACCGCACCTTCAGCGACGGTCCGAACGGGCCGCAGGTCAATCTGGAACTCACCTTGCAAGGTGTTCCCGGTCTTGCGGTTCCGCTGCTCGGGCTGTTGCCGTCGATGCCCGGGGGGCCGCGATGACCAAGCTCTCCATCCGCGGAACCGCAGTACGCCTGAGCATCTTCGCCGCTGCCATGTTCGCGCTGCTTTTCATTGTCGTACAGGCGATCCAGCGGCCCGTGCAGGGCGAGACCGATACCTACCACGCGACCTTTACCGACGTGAACGGACTGAAGACCGGCGACGACATCAGGATGTATGGGGTCCAGGTCGGCAAAGTGCGCGAGATCGAACTCGAAAATGCCCAGGCAAGTGTGGAATTCACCGTCCTGAAAAGTCGGCCGATCTACGACTCCAGCGTGCTGGCGATCCGGTACCAGTCATTGACAGGGCAGCGCTATATCGACGTCCGCCAGCCGACCGATCCGGGCAATCCACTACCGGCGGAGGCGACGATCCCAACGGATCACACGGTGCCCTCGTTCGACATCACCCAATTGTTCAACGGCCTGGAGCCGATACTCTCCGAAATTTCACCCGGTGCGCTGAACCATTTCACGGAAAGCGTGCTCGCCACGATCGAGGGCAACGGTTCGGGAATCGGTCCCGCGCTGGACGCGGTCGAACAGTTGAGTCGGTACGTCTCCGACCGGCAGTTCGTCATTTCCACGCTCGTGTCCAACCTCGCGACCATCTCCGATCAGATCCAAGGAAAGTCACCATATTTGGTGATCCTCCTGCAGGGTATCGCCGACGTGTTCACCGAGTTCGAATCCCAGATCGACGGACTCATCGAATTCGCGATGGCAGCGCCATCGACCATGGGACCGCTCAACAGCATCATGCGCACACTCGGATTCACCGAAACCAACAACCCCGACCTGCGCCGCCTGTTCCCGGATCCCGACGAGGCAGTTGCCACCCTCGCCAGGCTTCCCGCCCTGCTCCAGGCGATGGCCGCGACGATCCCGGAGCCGATGCCCGCCGGTCAGCTCAACCTGACGTGTTCGAAGGGCGCGGCTACGGTCCCCGGCGAGTTTCAGGTTCTCATTGCCGGGCAAAGGATCTCGATTTGCAACCCATGACGAACGACCCGATGGGACCCCTCACCGCGCAGCCGAGTCGCCGCGGGAGATTCGGGCGCAGCTCGGGCACGAAGCCCCGCCTCCGATGGACACAAGTCGCGGAGGACCGCCGGCAACTCCGGCTCGGTATCGCCGGCGCGCTCTTCCTGGCAATGCTCGTGGTCGTGACCGGAGTCTTGTACGCGCTGCCGATCGGGAAGTCCACTTACGCAGCCGATCTCACTGAGGTTCAGGGGCTTCAGAAGGGCGCCGAGGTGCGGCTGGCGGGGGTCACCGTCGGCAAGGTCACTGGCCTCGAGCTGCAACCCGAGCGGGTCCGAATGAGCTTTACCGTCAATGACGACGTGTTCGTCGGGGACCAGACCACGCTCGACGTCCGGATGCTCACCCTGGTAGGCGGAAAATACGTGGCGTTGGTGCCTGCGGGCACTGAGCCTCTCGGGTCGAAAGTCATTCCATCCGAAAATGTTCGGCTGCCCTACAGCCTTGTGCGCACTTTGCAGGACGCCGCTCGGCCGATCTCCGAAGTCAACGGCTCGACGCTGCGCGAGAACGTGACACAGCTGCAGACCGCACTCGACAAGAGCCCCGACTCGCTGCGACAGATAGGCAGCGCGGTGGAGTCGCTCGTCGTGACGCTCGATAGGCAGAACGCCGAAGTGTCTCGGGCCCTTGCGGTTTCCGACGAGTACCTGACCGCCCTGAACCGCAGTAAGTCTCTCTTGGGCACCTTCCTCCGCAAGCTCGGGGGGATGCAGGTCCTCGCCCTCTCGAAGCAGGCCGAGATCGAGCTGTCGATGAAGGTTACCGCCGAATTGCTTGCGCGGCTGGCTGCGATCGAACCGACATGGCGCGAGTCGATGCAGCCGGTCCTGCACCAGCTGACCCTCGCGGGCCCGCAGATGCAGGAGCTGTCGAACAAACTCGGTGCTCAGGCCAACGAGTTGCAAGCGCTTCGCGATCGCCTCCTGGGCGCGGTCTCGGACGAAGGCGGCATCCAGCTCGACCAGTCGGACGTCGCTCTCTTCGCACCGAGCGTCTGTGTGCCGGTTCCGGGGAGGGGGTGCTGAATCATGAAGGGGTTCCTGGCATCACGAGGCCTGGTATCCGTGGTCGGCGCGTTGGTTGTCGCCGCACTTGCCGTGGTGGCGTACTTCGTCGTCATCAATCCCGTCGAGAGAACCAACGCGTATTGCGCGATCATGCCCGACGCGATCGGGCTTTATCCGGGCAACCACGTGACCATGCGAGGGATGCCGGTCGGCTCGGTCACCAGCATCGAACCCGAGGGAGCGGGTGTCCGCGTCGATTTCGACATGTCCGCGAAGTATCCGCTCACGGGCGACGTGATGGCGACGACGGTCGCCGAAACACTGGTGGCCGACCGCAATCTGGCGGTGGTCGGCGACGTCACCTCACCCCAGGAGTGGCCGGGCGACACCTGCATTACCAAGACATTTACGCCGAAGAGCATCACCGAAACACTCGCCGCGTTCTCCAAGCTGTCACAGGAACTCAGCGGCGACGACGATGCGAACAACCAGCGAATCCGTCAGAGCATCGAAGCCGTTGACGTCGCGACATCGGGCACGGCACCGCGTCTGAACGCTCTCATCAATCGACTCGCCGATGTGCTTCGCAGTCCGAACGCCGCGATCGGGCACATCGGGGCGCTGGTCGATTCGACCGGGTCGCTCGCCAATTCCATCGCGGCAAACTGGGGCGATATCAAGATCGCGCTGGTGAATTCCGGTCCTGGTATCGCGCTGATCAACCAAGTCTGGGACGAGGCCACGAAGACGACGGACTCGATGATCGTCCTGTTCCCGTGGTTCAACAGCATCACTCGCGAGTACGGCCGGCCCATCCTCGCCGGGCTCGATTCCTCAGCTCCATCTCTCAGCATGCTTGCGGCGCAGGTCGGCACGCTCGAGCAGCTCATCTCGATGGTGCCGTCGATCGCCAACGCCTTCGAGCAGGTGAGCGACCCGCAGACCGGACGCCTGCAGGTCACCTACGCGTCGCCGAAGGTGGCGCTGCCGGTCGCCACATCCGCCGCGGTCTGTACGGCGATCAACGGCGTGGCTCCCGGACAGTGCGGCCACAACGGCCTCGCGCAGGTGGATCTCGTGCCCTTGGTCCTCGGATTGGCAGGCGCGCAATGACAACCGCGCGCGTCACCCGCGCCCTCGCCGTGACGGCAATCGTCACCGTCCTCGCTGGCTGCGGATTCAATCCGGCGGACGTGCCGGTTCCGGGATCGTCGACGAGCGGTCCGACGTACCGCGTCCGGATCGAGTTCGCCAACGCGCTGAATCTGCCCGACCAGGCGAAGGTCATCGCGAACGGTGCGCGCATCGGCACGCTCCGCGAGGTGTCGGTTGTCGAGCCGACGGCGGGACAGCCCGGTCACGTAATTGCCGACATCGATATCGACGACGATGTCCGACTGCCTGCCGACACGACCGCGCAGTTACGTCAGAACACCCTGCTCGGCGACATTTTCATCGGCCTCGACACCCCCGCCGGCGATGCCGCCGCGACCATTCCGGATAACGGGACCATTCCGCTGCAGCAGACCGAACCGGCCACCCAGGTCGAGGATCTGATGGCAACGGTGTCGACATTCGTGACCGGGGGCGCGTTCCAGCGATTCCAGGACATCGTCGACAGCACCAACTCGATCATGCCGGAAGACCCGGTGCAGACCCGACAGATCTTCGACACCCTCGGCCAGGACACCCGGGACTTGGCAAACAACCTCAACACCGTCGACGCACTTCTCACCGCGGTCGAGACCGATCTGCACGCGGCGCTCGACAACCCCGACGCGATTGCGACCATCCTCTCCGAGCGCGGCGCCGCCGAGATTCCCGTCGATGCGAACTCGCTGGTGCAGGTTCTTGGCATCATCGGGGGCCTGGGCATCATCGCCGAGTCGATCCAATGGATGGCGCCGTTCCTGGCGCAGGCGGACGCGGCCACTCAGGCCTTCGCTCCGCTGCTGCTGGGTAATCAGCCGCTCGACACGAGCTCGCCTTCGAACATGAAGCGTATCCAAAGCTTGTTGCGCGACAAGATCATTCCGTTCGCGGAAGGTGGTCCGACGGTGAACATCAAACGCGTCCAGGTCGAGCCGGCTCCGGGCCAGCCGGTAGCGCGAGACATCCAGGTCGACCAGATCGTCGACGTACTGCGGATGATCGGAATAGTTCGATGAACAGAGTCGGCACGATCGCCTCGCTGGGCGCCATAGTGGCCATCCTCGTCGTCGGCGTCACCTATCTCGCGCTCGGCGTAGCCAAGGTGTCGTGGCCCGGGAACTCGGATATCAACGCCTCAATGGTGTTGTCCGACTCCGGCGGGCTGGTGCCGCGGTCCAAGGTACTGCTGTCCGGCATCGAGGTCGGCCGCGTCGCGGACGTCCGCCACGGCGGCGAGCAAGTCACGATCGACCTTCGGCTCGACGACAAATACCGGATTCCTGCGGCAAGCGAGGCACGGATCGAAAGTCTTTCCGGGTTGGGCGAGCCGTACCTCCAGTTCGTGCCGGCCGGCACCGCGGGCCCCTACATTGAAGATGGGCAATTGCTCGGCGCCAACCAGGTCAGTCTTCCCGCCTCAATGCCTGAGGTCGCCCAACAGTCGACCGCGCTTCTGCAGCAGGTTAATCCGGACACGATCAATTCCGTGGTGGCGACCTTTTCGAACGCGTTGACCGGTACCGAAGCCGTGATCCCACAAATTGCCCGATCCACCGATCTCCTCGCCGCGGCGCTGCTGAGTCGCACGGACGTGATTCGTAACCTCCTGCTCGATCTCCAGCGCAACGCGACCGACATGTCCTGGGCAGGTCCAGCCCTTGCCGAATCCGCCGCTCCCTGGCGGGCGTTCGGCCCGAAGACCGCAACCGCGATCGTTGGGTTCGGCCGAATGATCGCGATCGGAGATACGCCGAGTGACTACCTCATAGATCGGCCCAATGACGTCGGCCTGATCCCGTTCCTCGATCAGACATCCGATCGGCTTCAGAAGATCGGCCCCGATCTGCTGAAACTGACCCCGGTGATGGAGCCGCTCATCGAGCAGAACGTCAAGCTGGTCCAACAGCTTGATTTGGGGGCGCTCATCGAACAGGCATTGAACGCAACCAGCGAAGACGGCACATTGCGTCTGCAGATTCAGGTCAAATAGTCGAACAGTCCGTCGTGCCAATCGAGAATCGTGGGGGATTCACATGGCTTCAGACACCGCATCGGAAACGACTGACAACGAGACCACGGCAGCAGTCGATTCCGAGCGCGAGAGTCCACCGGAAAAGACTCGCGAAAGCCGCAGTGCCGTATCGGTGCCGGTGTCCACGATCGTCGCCGGATCAATCGCCGCAATCGCCGTCCTCATTGCCATCGTGCTCGGCGTGCTGTTGTGGATGGCCCGCAGCGATATCGCCGACACAGACGCGAAGGCCGCCGACGATCAGCACGCCGAACAGGTCGCCACTGACTACGCGGTCGGCGCCGCAACCATCGACTTCAAGGACTTCGACAGCTGGGTCGGACGGCTCAAGGCCGGTACCGCTCCCGAACTGGCGAACAAGTTCGACGCCACGGGTCCGAAACTGGAAGGGATTCTCACGCCCTTGCAGTGGACCTCCACGGCGACGCCCATCGCCGCAAAGGTCGAGTCGACGGACGGCGGAATCTACAAGGTCGACGTGTTCGTCAATGTGTCGTCGACGAATGCGCAGAACCCCGAGGGTGCACAGACGACGGTGACCTACAACGTCACCCTCGACAAGGACGCCGACTGGAAAATCACCGATGTCGGAGGCGTAAACGCAGCGCTCCCAACCAAGTGAGTTGAGGGTGAAATCGCTTTGGGCTGTGACTATTTAAGGGCAGGGCTATTTAAGGGCAGGGCTATTCCGGCGTCGCCATGGCGGCGATCATGCCGGGCACCGCACCCGCTAGCGGCGCATCGAAATCGATGTCGAGGCCGGCTTCGCGACCAGCGAGCTCGGTGATCGCCCGAACCGCGGGTTCGACATGCGCGACAAAGGAATCCACCGGATCGGGGCCGGATTCGCCGTTCATCCACCAGTCCGCTGCACCGGTGACGACGCCGACGACCATTCCGGCGTAGAGGTGGACGTTGTGGGACCGTCCACCGGCAGCCTCCAGCACTGTCGAGAGAATCTTCGCGATTTCATTCGCGATCGCCCGCGAGTTCTCCAACGCGTGACCACCCGGCGAGTCGATGCCGAAGAGTAGGAATTTGAAGACGTTGGGGTGGCCGATGATCAGCGCGGCGTACCCGGTGAGCGCGACGTTCACCAACTCCCCGACCGTGCCGACCGACGCCTGCCGCGCCTTCACCAACTCGCCGATCACGTCTTCCTTGGCTTGGTCGGCGATGGCCGATGCCAAATCGGCCTTGTCCTTGAAGAACCGGTAAATCGTCGGCTTCGGTACCTTCGCCTCCGCCGCGATCTCGCGCATGCTGACCTGCGGTCCGATTCGTTCGATCGCGCGCATTGCGGACTGGGCCAGTTGGCGGCGCATCTCCACGCGGTGTCCGGCCCATCGCTCGGTCCGCGCGTCCGCCACCACAACCTCCAGGCCTGCTGAGCTCGCCGAATAGAACAAAAGAACCTGCTACCGATGGTAGCGCATACCGCTACGGGTCGTGGTCCGCTACCAGTCCCAACCCTTGCCACCCGTGATGAGCATGCCGATCCCGATGCCGGCTGGAATCGACGTCAGAATGACCGCCCCGACGAAGATGTAGCCGCCAAACCTCATTCGGCCGCGTGTCACCGCCAGTGCGCCCACAACGGATAGGCGCACACACGTGGCAATTGCGACGATGGTGATCGTCGTAGTAATCCGGCTGATCACATCGATAAAGTCGATATTCGAATCATCGTGCTGTAGAGCGTCATACGCGACCGACCGCAGCGCGATGAACGATGCGAGGATCAGCGCAAATACTGCGCGCCGACCTATCGCCTCGTGAAACCTCTGGATGTCGGCATTCTTCTCAATGGCAAAGAAGGTGAATAGCGCACATCCGAGTGTCACCAACGCCAATCCAGCGACCACGCCGAAGAAGATGCCAACGACGTCCTGGAGCACGCCCTGCATGCTGGACGGATCAACGATCTTCTCGTGGAAGGCATGCGGCGCAGCCACGTCCACGATGAGGATCGCCGCCATGCCCAGGAAAATCAGGTAGTGCTGTCTGTCCCATACCCGGCGGTGCCAGCTACGGGAGGCTCGCGGCGCATTTTCAATGCTTTCGGAGGATGATTCGATTTCGGCGTCCGAAATTATCGAGTTCGGCTCATCGGGGCCAGCGGTATCTTCGCCCGCCTCCTCCGATGCTTTCCGCCGAGCCATATGCAACTCCAGAAGCCGCCTGCGGATGCTTTCTGAGGTCACATCGTACGGTGCTTACTGCTCGAGATTTGGTTGTTCGGCTACCGGCTACCCAGCAGCAGACGTTTCACCAGGGACTTCGAGCCACTTCCGCTCGGCCTGCTCTCGCAGGACTTCGAGGTTCGCCTGCATCTGCGGCCGCATGTCACGGTGGTGCGGAAGCACCTTGCCGTACAGCCAGAAGAACGCCCGCAGCGGCAGCTTGGTGACCCGATAGGAGTGCGTCACGCGCGTTCCGTTCTCGTTCGGCGCGAACGAATACGACCAGGTGGTGGAGTCACGACGAGAAGGGTCGAAGCGCTCCGGAATCGTGCGGAACGTGAACTCCACACCTGGCTCGCTCACGACCACCTCGCAGACTCGCGACCATCCGAGGCGCCCGGACTTGTTCCGCCCGCGGAAGCGGGCACCCACAGTCCCTGGAGCCCGTCCGGGCAACCAAGCGCACGAACGGCACTCCGGACTTCGCTCGCCAACCCGAGTGACGTCCGCGACGATCTCATACAGCTGCTCCGGCGAGGCCGCAATGCAGAGACTCACCGATCCCTCGTTGCGGAATGAACTTCCGCTGGGGATGGCGGCCGGTTCCGTCGAGGCAACGGCCCTGCGCTTCGCCCGCGGTGTCACTTCCACATTGCGTCCCCAGCGAGTACCGCAGGCGTGGCGATACGCCCGGCCGTAGCCATGCAGCAGCACGAACCGCATCATCACAGGAACCTGGTGGACAACCAGGTTGTACCTCTCCTCGTCGAGCCCGTCGATCAGCCAGTGCCCCTCGATAGCGAGTTCACCTTGTGATTTCGGCGCGATGTTCAGCGCTTGGTCGAGTTCATCCCACTGCGCACGGGTAAGGGTGCGCGAGACGATCGGCATCATCTCGTCCTCTTCCCTGCGCAAATGGGGCAGCAACTCGGACTCGAGACCATCGATGGCCGACGCCAGCGCCTCCAGCGCATCGGGGGACTCGTCGGCGCGGTAGCGCGTCGCCGTGGTCGCCACCCGATTGATCTCGACGACAAGGCCGGTGTGGTCGGCGTCCAGTTGATCGAGCAACGCAGCGGCGTCGGGATTCAGGGAACGCACGAGTGGCCAGAACCCGAGATCCTCGGCGCCGTGGTGCATGTGCAGGAAACGCATCATCCAGAGGACGTGGTCGGCGATGGCAACGCGCTGTGCGTCATCCGGCGGAGTGGTCGCGCTCAGAACTTCTCGTGTTCGACCGAGATCGCGGCGCAGGGCGTCGTGCACGATACCCATCATGCGGGTGTCGGCAGGTGCGTTGGATTGAATAGTCATGGCGGCGGCCCCTTTTCGCCGAATGCGCGCCATCAGGTCGCGCGGGTAAACAATTCTTCAATGCGGTCGGTGAGCCACTCCTGGAAGGCATCCTGACCCCACCCGCAGTCGCGGACGAGCATGACCGTGACCGGGATACTCGTCAGCGTCCACAGTTCGTCGAATTCGGTCTGAGTCAGCTCGCGGCCGACGACGAGTTCGCCGCCGAGGACGATGTCGCGACGCCGACCGTCCTCGTATTCGGCCAGCAGGTCAGCTAGTTCCCGATCGACCAGGGCGCCCTGTCGCAGTGCCGGTTCGAGTTGGGCGGCACGCTCGTTGGTCTCGCCTGTCACTCGGGCCGCGGCGCGCGCGCGATCACGCAATGTCGCCCCGCGGCGGATCGCGGCGAATCCAGGGCGCTCGGCGATCGGGATGGGCTCGTCATCGCCCGCGATTGAGAAGTCCAGCGCCGCCTTCAGCACGGCCGCCTTGGCTCCGACTGTGGCGTACACGGTTTCGATCGACACGTCTGCTGTGCGCGCAATGTCCCGCACACTCGTGCCGACCCAACCGCGGGTGGCGAACAAGTCGCGCGCAGCCTCGAGAATCGCGGCGCGGGTCTGGTCCGCCTGCAGCCTTCGTCGCGGCGATCGATAGGCCCGGGTCGACGAGACTTCCGGGGCCGCGACGCTGTTCTCGGCCGTTGACACGCCTCAATTGTAGAACCGACGCCAATTCAATACAAGGTACTTCAGATCAAAATTCGTGGAACCCCCAAGGCCACCCGCCTGGCCACTCGTCGGTGCCGAGGCGGCGGGCGTTGCGATACCTGGCGGCTTGGCTATTGACGAGGATGATGTTGCGGTCATCGGCGCAAGCTCCTGAAAGTGTCGAGGTTTGCAACGAGGACCGCAGAGCAGAGCCATTTGTGACACAACAGCCGCGAGTTGCCGACACTTCTGTCGGTATTGTGTGGTCCATGACGGCTTCTCCTCGAACCGGCTCGCGCACCGTTCGCGCCGCCCCGAAACGCGCACGGCGCACCCAGGAGGAGCGCAGCGCTGAGACCCAGGCGAAGCTGATGGATGCGACGATCGCGTGCCTGCTCGAGCATGGTTACAGCGGGACAACCACGCCTCTCGTCGCCAAACGAGCCGGCGTCACACGCGGCGCGATGCTGCACCATTACCCGTCCCGGGAAGCCCTGGTGACGGCCGCGGTGCGGCATCTCGCAATCAAGCGCGTGGAAGAAGCGCTGGAGCTTTTCGGTGGCGTCGACTCGAAAGGGGACGCCCTCCCCCGGGCGCTGGACCTGCTCTGGCAGATGCATCAGGGCCCATTGTTCGCGGCGGTTACCGAACTTTGGGTGGCCGCTCGCACCGACGCAGCCTTGGCCGCGCAGGTCGAATCGGTCGAGCAGGTCGTACTGTCCAGCACCGCGACCGGCTCGACGGCACCGGCCGGCGTGCCTGCGGAGGTGGTGAACGACCTTGTATTCACCTCGATGGACGCCATCCGCGGCCTGCTGATCAGCTGCTACGGCACCACCGACCCGCGGCGCGCCGAGTCCCAGTGGCCACGCCTGCGACGGCATTTGTTGCGGTTGACAGAGGCAGAACTAGCTGCAGCCCGCACGGAAACAGCTGCTCGCTAGCCGCCACCGGCAGGACCGCACTGCAACGCAACGGCACCGAAACCAAGCCCGGTACCTGTGAATGGAATGAACGATTCGACACTTCCAGCTCCCTTACATACAAACAGTCATGCGTGTATGTTTATCGCCAAGTGGCGACCCCCGGGGGGCGACCTCAGCAGTGCCCGAGCCTGATCGAGGAGAGGTGTGCAATGCCGAATAAGGTCTTTGTCGTCGGCGTGGGAATGACGAAGTTCGAGAAGCCCGGCCGCCGAATGAACGATGACGGCAGTGCATGGGACTACCCGGACATGGCGCGCGAAGCGGGTACGAAGGCACTCGCCGACGCGGGCATCGACTACAGCGAGGTCCAGCAGGCCTACGTCGGATACGTCTACGGCGAATCCACCTCCGGTCAGCGCGCCGTCTACGAACTGGGTTTGACCGGGATCCCGGTCGTGAACGTGAACAACAACTGTTCAACCGGTTCGACCGCGCTTTTCCTTGCCGCACAGGCCGTTCGAGGCGGGTCGGTGGACTGCGCGCTCGCGCTCGGTTTCGAGAAGATGCAACCGGGTTCACTGACGGCTACCTATAGCGACCGTGAAATGCCGATGGTGAAGCACATAACGGCGCTGTCGGAGATCTCCGAATTCGGGATGCCCCCGGCTCCGTGGATGTTCGGCGCCGCCGGCCGCGAGCACATGAAGGAATACGGCACCACGCCCGAGCACTTCGCCAAGATCGGCTACAAGAATCACAAGCACTCGGTCAACAATCCGTACGCGCAGTTCCAGGACGAGTACACCCTGCAGGAGATCCTCGACGCGCGGGAGATCTACGCCCCGCTGACCAAGCTGCAGTGCTCGCCGACCTCCGATGGCTCCGGCGCGGCGATATTGGCCTCGGAAGCATTCGTCGACAAGCACGGCCTGGCCGGACAGGCCGTCGAGATCGTCGGGCAGGCGATGACCACCGATTTCGAGTCGACCTTCAGCGAGCGGACCGCCAAGGCGATCATCGGCTACGACATGAATGTCGCAGCGGCACAATCGGTATACGAACAATCCGGGCTCGGACCCTCCGACTTCCAAGTTATCGAGCTGCACGACTGCTTCTCGGCGAACGAGCTGCTGTTGTACGAAGCGCTCGGGTTGTGTGCGCCGGGAGAAGCCCCGTCGCTCATCGATGCCGACCAGACCACGTACGGCGGCAGGTGGGTCGTAAACCCCTCGGGCGGACTGATTTCCAAGGGCCACCCCCTCGGCGCCACCGGCCTGGCGCAGTGCAGTGAACTCACCTGGCAACTGCGCGGCCAGGCGGACAAACGGCAAGTCGAAGGCGTGAGCGCAGCACTGCAGCACAACATCGGCCTCGGCGGCGCAGCGGTCGTCACGGCGTATCGGCGCGCGGAGCGCTGATCCTTCCCCGCGCGGTAGGCGCGGGACTTTCACCGCTTTCTTCCATCCAGGAACCGCTCGTCCCCGGGAACCGAGGAGTCATCATGGCCCAAGTCCAGGTAACAAACCACCTCAACGCCAGCCCCGAGTCGCTCTGGGCGGTCGTTTCGAACCTCAGCCGCTGGGGCGACTGGTTCACCATCCACGACAGCTGGGTGACCGAGCCGCCGGAGACCCTCACGCCGGGCACCAAGCTGACGGCAAAGATTTCCGTGATGGGCATGACCAACAAGATCGACTGGACCGTGCAGGAAATCGACGCGCCGAGGAAGCTCGTCATGGAGGGCGCCGGAATGATGGGCGTCAAGACCATCTTTGGCTTCATCGTCGAGCCGGCGTCCGAGGGTGGAAGCAATTTCACCGTCGAGAGCGCGTTCGAGGGCGCGATGGTGACGGGAGCGATGGCCAAGCAAATCGAAACGGCCGGCGCCAGCCAACTCGAAGGAACCCTGCGCAAGATCGAACAGCTGGCCGCGGCGGAGGCCTGACGTCGTGAATCCGGATTTGACTTTTGCCGACGAGAATCTCGGCAAGTGGACCGAAGAGAACCAGTTCGAAGTCACCCGTGAGCGCATCGCCGAGTACGCCGCGGCGACCAACGATCCCATCGCCGCGCACCTCGCCGGTGACGTCGGCTCGCCGGTCTTCGCGATCGTGCCGGTCTTCGAGCGAATGATCGAACCGGCAATGAACGTCGTGCCATTCCAACTCCTGATGCGAGGCCTGCACGGGGAGCAGGACTTCCACTACCACCGGCCCATTCGGCCCGGTGAAACGCTGCGGTCGCAGGCCCGCATGATCGGATACCAGGGCCTCGAAAAGGGAACCCGCGCGGTAATCCAGATCGAGTGCCGCGGCGAAGACGGCGAACTGGTCAACGAGCAATACGTGACCATGTTCTTCCGCGGCCAGGATGCGACCAATGGCAAAGCTGCCGGCGATCCGGCACCCACACATGTCATGCCCGAAGGGCTGCGTGAGTCCGCACCCACCGCGAAAGTGCAACAGCACATCGATGCGGACCAGACCTTCCGCTACAGCCCCGCCTCCGGTGACCCGGTGCCCATCCACCTCGACGAAGAAGCCGCGAAGAACGCCGGGCTGCCCGGCATCATCGCCCATGGCCTGTGCACCATGGCTTTTGCCTCGTGGGGTGTGCTCGAGCAGGTCGGCGATTCCGATGTCAGCCGACTGAAGCGACTCGCCGTCCGATTCGCCAAAACCGTCTTCCCCGAAGACGATCTCGAAACGCGCGTATGGAAGGTCAGCTCGGGAAACGGTCTCACCACGTACGCCTTCGAGACCGCCCGAGGCGAAGATCTCGTGCTCACCGATGGCCTGGCGGTCATCGCCGACTGATTCGTCCGCGGTGCGGCGGACCGCCGCGCCCTATGTCACACATCGACTTTCGCAAGGAGTAATCAATGGGTGCATTGGAAGGCAAGACCGCCGTCATCACGGGCGCCGGCCGCGGAATCGGCCGCGAACACGCTCTGTTGTTCGCCCGCGAAGGTGCCATCGTCGTCGTCAACGACCTGGGTGGGAGCAACGCCGGCGAAGGATCGAGCGCGGGCCCGGCGCAGGAGGTCGTCGACGAAATCGTCGCTGCAGGCGGGCGAGCGTTCGCCAACTACGACAACATCGCCACCTTCGATGGTGCGAAAAACCTCATTCAGCAAGCTGTCTCGGACCTCGGCAAGATCGACATCCTCGTCAACAACGCCGGGATTCTGCGCGATGGATACATCGCCGGCTTGTCCGAAGAGCACTGGGACGCGGTGATCGCTGTGCACCTGAAGGGCCACTTCAGTGTGCTGCGTCACGCAGCCGAGTATTGGAAGAACGAGAGCAAGGCCGGGCGCCAGCCAACCGCCGCCGTCGTGAACACCTGCTCCGCGTCGGGGATGACGATGCCCAACCCCGGCCAGGCGAACTACGGCGCCGCGAAGGCCGGCATCGCCGCCCTCACGCTCGTCGCCGCCGGGGAGTTGGAACGATACGGCGTGCGCGTCAACGCGATTGCCCCGGTCGCTCGCACCCGCCTCACGCTGGCCACGCCTGGCATGGGCGCATTCTTCGGCACCGAGGTGGCCGAAGGCGAATTCGACTTCTTCTCGCCGGCAAATATCTCACCGCTGGTCGCCTTCTTGGCATCGGACAAGTGCGCGGTCACCGGCAAGGTGTTCGCGGTTCAGGGCGGCTCGATATCGGAGCTCGCGGGTTGGCACGACGTCAAGACCATCGACACCGATGGCCCGTGGTCGATCGACGACATCGCGGCCAGACTGCCCTGAAAGGAGCTCACCGTGATCGAGTGGTCCCCTACCGATCTGATGATCCGGGACGTCATCCGCGCGTTCATCGACAAGGAGATCCGTCCGAACATAGATGCGCTCGAGAGCGGTGAGCTACCTCCGTACGACATCGTCCGAAAGTTGTTCAGCGAGTTCGGTGTCGATGCGATGGCCGACGAACTCGTGAAGTCGATGCTGGAGAAGGAGCGAAAGCGCGAGGCCGGACAGGCCAAGCCGGACGACAACTCGGACGACTCCAGCGGATTCGGCGACATTGGAGGCCAGGCATCGATGGGGGTCATCCTCATCAGCGAACTGGCCGGCGTATGTCTCGGCGTTGTCGCGTCGGTCGGCGTCAGCTTGGGCCTGGGCGCTACGACGATCATGTCCCGCGGCACGCTTGCGCAGAAGGAGCGTTGGCTGCCCGACCTCATCACCATGCGCAAGGTGTGCGCCTGGGCCATCACCGAACCGGATTCCGGTTCGGACGCCTTCGGCGGGATGAAGAGCTACGTTCGCCGCGACGGCGAGGATTACATCCTCAACGGTCAGAAGACCTTCATCACGAACGGTCCTTACGCCGACACGATTGTTGTCTACGCCAAACTCGATGAAGAGGACGGCACGGACCGACGAGACCGCAAAGTGCTGACCTTCGTGCTCGACAAGGGGATGGAAGGCTTCACCCAGGGCAAGCCCTTCAAGAAGATGGGCATGAACTCCTCCCCCACTGGCGAATTGTTCTTCGACAACGTCCGGCTGAGCAAGGACCGCCTGCTGGGCGAGACGGAGGACCACCACGACGGCGACGGCCGCGAGAGCGCCCGCGGCAACTTCGTCGGCGAGCGGATCGGGATCCCGGTCCTGGCACTCGGAATCATCAACGAATGCCATCGCCTGTCGATCGACTACGCCAAGAACCGCACGTTGTGGGGCAAGGAGATCGGCCAATTCCAGCTGATCCAGCTGAAGCTGGCGAAGATGGAAATCGCACGAATCAACGTGCAGAACATGGTGTTCCAGATGATGGAAAGAATGAAGGCGGGCAAGATGCCGAGTCTTTCCGAAGCATCGGCAATGAAGTGGTACGCATCGGAGGCGGCCACAGATGTGGCGATGGAAGCGATCCAACTGTTCGGCGGCAACGGCTATATGGCCGAATACCGGGTCGAGCAACTCGCGCGGGACGCGAAGTCCCTGATGATCTACGCCGGCTCCAACGAGATACAGATAACCCAGGTCGCGAAGGGTCTACTCGCGCAATAGCCCCGGGGGTGGGTGCAGGAGCGACAACGATGTCCCTCGACGAGGCTGCACCGACGATCAGGGCCGGGTTCGAGCGTTTCGGCAACGTCCGAACCCGCGTCCTGACCGTTAGCGGGCAGGGCATACCACTCGTTTTGCTGCACGGCTTTCTCGATAGCGGCGCGACCTGGCTCGAGCTGTTGAAGATCTCCTCGGCACATGGGCATGCCGCCATCGCGGTCGACCTGCCGGGGTATGGCGAGGCCGATCGGCGTCCGCCGGGTCCGATACTGCCGGAATTGGATGCGTTCGCCGACGGCATCGTCGCCAGGCACGGACCCGTTGTGCTGATGGGTAATTCGCTGGGTGCGGCGGTGGCTCTGCGGGCGGCAGAACGTCATCCCGATCATGTTCGAGCCGTGGTCGCGGTCGATGAGCCGACGATGACCGCAAACGCAATTGCGCGTTATGTCCGGATTCCGGCGCCCCTCCATCCAGAGATCCTGGTGCGCTCGCCGTCACGGATCCTCCGCTGGGGCGTCGCGCGTTCGATGCCCCTGGCCCTGTACGGGCGGCCGCGATACCGGGTTCCGCCCGACATTACCGACCGATGGGTTCGGACCCTCGGGAATGGCGCGCGCTTGCGCACAGTCTTCCGGGAAGTCAGACAGCTGGCAGTCGAGACCGAGGTCGTCTGCTACCGGCCGGATCTCATTCAGTGCCCGGTGCTTATCGTGCACGGCAGCCGGGACGCGATCATCCCCGTCCGAGCCGGTGCGAGACTCCACAAGCTACTGCCCGGCAGCGAGTTTCACGTCATGCGCGGCAGTGGTCACTGCCCACAACTCGACAACCCGCAGGGGCTGTATCAGCTCGTGACGTCGTTCCTCGACCGCGCGATGCCCGACGACGACGCGGGGGCTGAGCACTAGGCGTTCTGCTCGGGGGTGCTCGATACCGTCTGCCAGAGCTCGCGCGCGAGGTCCTGCTGCGTCTTCAGTCGCTTGGCGACCGCACGTAGCTTGGTGAGGTTCACGCCGTGGTCGTCACCGTGCCGCTCGTTCACCGCGCGAATCTTCGGGTCCTCTAGCGCGGCCAGCTCGGCCATGACCTCGACCACCGTCGAGTCGGTCTCCGTCTGATCGGTCATCGCGTGCTGCCGGTCGTCACGAAGGCGATTATCCCCGGCGCTCCAGCTGTGCGAGCAACACCCGCCCGGTCAACCGACCGCCAACCGCCGCACCGAGCGGCACCTGCGCTTCGCGGCGATCGACCACGCGGAAGTCGGAGATGCCGTTGACGCGACCGCGGCGACGCAGTGATCCCTTCCCCGCCGCGATCAGGTTGTGCAGCCATTGGGTCTGCGGGCCGTAAGGCAGTGGGATCGCGATGAGGTCGCCTCTTCGGAACGCGACCACCACCGTCGAGTACTCCGTGCCCGTCTTGCGTCCGCGATGCTCCACCACGGCCCACGGCAACACGTACGGCGCCAACGGCCCCGCCAGTTTGTTGGTGACCGCCTTGTTGAACCGCGCCATTTGCCGCGGAACTCCGTTTCGTTCGAATCCCAAATCCTCGTACGCCGCCATCGCACTCCCCCGCTCGAAGTTCAAGATCGACTGCGCGGATTCTTTCCGCATCACACAGGCCCGTCAATACCCCGCCAGCACTGGTCGAATCCGGATATCCGCAGTTCGGTACCGTTTGGGGTATGACCTCCCGGCCGAAGCGGCACCGACCTGCACTGATTGTGTTCGTCGTCGTCGCCGCGGCGGCCTGCCTCGCGCTCGGTTGGTGGCAGTGGACGCGGTTCGAAGCGGTCGGCGGCACGGGCCAGAACCTTGGTTACGCGCTGCAGTGGCCGCTGTTCGCCGTGTTCGTCGTGTACGCGTACCGGCGGTTCGTGCAGCTCGAGGACGACCGCACCGACCCGGAGGCACCCGAGGTCGGCGCCACGCCCGAATCGGCGACGCGCGCGAAGGCCGAGCCCACCGAGATTCCACCGGACCTGCTGCCACACCGCCCGACCGCCAAGGCGACCGACGGGCTGGACGAACGGACGTCCGAGTACAACCGCTACCTCGCCGAGCTGAATGCTCGGGACCGCAACGACAGGAGCACTACGTGACCGCGAGCCCCGAAGGCACCCAGACCACGACGGCGCCGGACAACTCCAAGATCGCGAGCGCGCTGCTGCGTTTCCGGATCTTCGCCTGGGTGACCGGCGTATGGCTGCTCGTGCTCACCGGCGAACTGGTCTACAAGTACCTACTCCTCGATGACGCCGACAGCGCGCCGTCGTGGTTCTTCTACATCGGGCAGGCCCACGGCGTGTTCTACATGATCTACCTGGCGGTCACGATCGACCTGGCGATCAAGGTCCGCTGGAAGGCCGCCACCACGATCACCACCGCGCTCGCCGGCACGATCCCGTTCATGTCGTTCGTTGCCGAGCACTACCGCAGCCAGCAGGTCAAGCGCGATTTCGGGGTCTGACCACAGCTAGCCCGCCAGCGCGCGGAGTGCAGGCACGAGTTGTTTCAGCGCACGGCCCCGGTGTGAGCGGGCGTCCTTCTCCGCCGGAGTGAGTTCGGCCGAGGTGCGATCGGCGTCGTCCGGCAGGAAGACCGGATCGTAGCCGAAGCCGCCGCCCCCGCGGGGCGCGTCGACGATCACGCCCGGCCACTCGCCACGCACGACAATCTCGTCGCCATCGGGCAGCACCAGCGCACACACCGAGACGAAGCGCCCGGTTCGCCGCTCCTCCGGCACGTCGGCGATCTGGCCGAGCAACAATGCGGTGTTCGCCGCGTCGTCGCCGTGCCTGCCTGACCAGCGTGCCGACAGCACGCCGGGCATCCCGTTGAGCGCGTCCACTTCGATACCGGAATCGTCTGCCACACAAGGCAATCCGGACGCCTTCGCACCGTCCCGCGCCTTGATCAGGGCGTTGTCGGCGAACGTCGCGCCGGTCTCGGGCGCTTCGGGGAACGGTGGGATCTCGTCGAGCCCAACGATGGTGATGCCCGCGATGTCATGCTCGGCAAGCACACGTCGCAGCTCGGCCAGCTTTTTCGCGTTGCGGCTGGCGACCAGCAGTTGCCGGTCAGCCACCGAACTTCTTCTTCGGCGGATCAGCCGGTTCGGGCAACACACCGGGGTACGGCTCGGCCAGCGCGGCCTGCTGGGCCTCGAAGAGCTTGTCGCAGCCGGCCAGCGCAGAATCGAGCATCTTGTCGAGGGTGGAGCGCGGGAACGTCGCGCCCTCGCCGGTCCCCTGCACCTCGACGAGGGTGCCGGTATCGGTGGCGACCACGTTCATGTCGACCTCCGCCCGCGAGTCCTCCTCGTAGGGCAGGTCGAGCCGTACACGGCCGTCGACCACGCCGACGCTGACCGCAGCGATCGCACACGAAAGCGGCTGCGGATCCGACAGCAGGTTGGCCGCACGTAGATAGGTGACCGCGTCGTGCAGGGCGACATACGCGCCCGTGATCGCCGCGGTGCGGGTGCCGCCGTCGGCCTGCAGCACATCGCAGTCGATCGCGATGGTGTTCTCACCGATCGCAGCGAGGTCGATGCACGCGCGCAGGGATCGGCCGACCAGGCGGCTGATCTCCTGGGTGCGGCCGCCGACCTTGCCCTTCACCGACTCGCGGCCGCTACGCGTGTGCGTGGCGGCGGGCAGCATGGCGTACTCGGCGGTGAGCCAGCCGAGGCCGGAGCCCTTGCGCCAGCCCGGCACCCCCTCGGTCACGCTTGCCGTGCACATCACCCGCGTATTGCCGAACTCCACCAGTACCGACCCGGCAGGGTGACTGGTGAATCCTCGGGTGATGCGGACCTCGCGGAGTTCGTCGTCCGCTCTTCCATCGGCTCGTCTCGACACGGGCGAAAGCCTATCGGCCGAACGCGCGGCGGGACCGCCGGACCTCCGTATCGCGTGGACGGGAGGGTGCCGGGAGGCGGTCAGAAGTCGTACACCTCGCCCGGGGACACGGCGTGCACCGGTCCGGAGAACTCGGCCTTCGCCTCGGCGATGACGTCCTCGCGCGAGGTCCATGGCGGGATATGGGTAAGTAGCAATTCCTGCACTCCGGCGCGGCTGGCGAGCTGACCGGCCTCAGTACCGGACATATGCAGATTGGGCGGGCGATTGGGCGGGTCGTGCGTCCACGACGCCTCGGCCAGGAGAATGTCCGCTCCGGCGGCCAGCTCGACCACACCGGAACAGAGGGCGGTATCGCCGGTGAAGCACAGCGTCCGTCCGGCGTCGCTACGAATGCGCAGGCCGTAGGACTCCGGCGGATGACTCACGCGCATCGGGGTGATCGTGGCGGTGCCGAACGGGACCTCGACACCGGACTCCCACGGCCGCATATCGATCGTGTCGGACCAGTCATCGCAGGCTCCGGCGACCTCCGCGGACGCGACCCCGATCCGTTCGGCGGTGTCGCTCGGTCCATGCACGATTGCACGTCCGCCAGACGAGTTCGGGTGGTAGCGACGCCACACCAGCAGACTCGGTAAATCGAGACAGTGGTCGGCATGGAGGTGGGAAAGAAAGATCGCAACCTCGCCCGGGTCGGCATAGCGCTGCAACGCGCCGAGCACACCCGGCCCGAAGTCGATGACCGCGGGAGTCGTTCCCGGTGCCGTCAGCAGGTACCCCGACGCGGGCGAGTCCGGCCCGGACACACTGCCCGAACACCCGAGGACGGTCAACCGCATACGGTCATGCTGCCACGAACCATGCATTCAATAAACGTTCGATCATTTCGGAACGGTCACGTGGCGGCGGATGCCTGAGATCGCGCTCGGCGCGCATCGCGTTCGGGTCCCGACAGCATCCACGCAGCCACAACGCCGCCAATCGCACCGAAAAGGTGTCCCTGCCAGGACACTCCGGGCGTGCCGGGCAGCGCGCCCCACAGCAGGCTGCCGTAGATGAGAAACACCACGATGCCGATCAGGACCTGCGCGATCTTGCGGGTGAAGAAGCCTCGCACGAGCAGGTAGGCGAGCCAGCCGAAGACGATCCCGGACGCGCCGATATGCAGTGTGTTCTGCCCTCCCGTGAACCACACCCCCACCCCGGCCACCAGCCAGATGATGCCGGTCGCCGCGAGTCCGCGGCCGATTCCGGACAACATCACGAGGAAGCCGAGTACCAACAGTGGCAGCGTGTTCGCGGCGAGATGCTCCCAGTTCGCATGCAGGAGCGGCGCGAACAGGATGCCCCACAGGCCGTTCAGCGTCAGCGGCTCGATCCCCCACTGATCGAGCCGGTGGTCCATCAGCGCGTCGATGAACTCGATGACGTAGAGCAGCAAGGCGAATCCGCCGACGATCGCTGCCGCCACCTGCCACTGCGGGCGTTCTTTCTCCTCGCGAGCAGCGGGCTTAGCGGACGGCGTCGAGGCCGGCGGCGTCGGACGCGAAGTAGGGGCAGGAGGCGTCGCCGGGCGCGGATTGGCCAATTGGTCGCGGATCGCGTCCAGCCTCGAGCGGTCGAAGCTGGGATCGGAGAACCCCGGTCCCTGCGGACTGCCAGTCATCGCGTGACCTCTCGTAGTCACCCTCGAGCGCGGGAGCCGGTCACCGAGCCGTATCCGGGAGCGTTGTGGCAGCTCCGTCGCTTACGCCCAGAGCTGGCCTTCCAGCGCATCCTCTGCCTCTTCGAGCGTACCGGTGTAGGCACCGGTCGACAGATACTTCCATCCCGCGTCGGCGACCACGAACGCGATGTCCGCGCGCCGACCCGCCTTCAGTTCCTTGGCGGCGACACCGAGTGCGGCGTGCAGGATCGCGCCGGTCGAGATGCCGGCGAAGATGCCCTCCTCGCCGACGAGTTCGCGGGTGCGGCGCACCGCGTCGAACGGCCCGACCGAGTAGCGCCCGGTCAGCACCGACTCGTCGTACAACTCGGGCACAAACCCCTCGTCCAGGTTGCGAAGTCCGTACACCAGTTCGCCGTAGCGCGGCTCGGCCGCGACGATCTTGATGTCGGGGACCTGCTCGCGCAGGTAGCGTCCCGCGCCCATCAGCGTTCCGGTCGTGCCGAGTCCGGCGACGAAATGGGTGATCTCCGGCAGGTCGGTGAGGATCTCCGGCCCGGTGCCCTCGTAGTGCGCGAGCGAGTTGGCCGGATTGCCGTACTGGTAGAGCATCACCCAGTCGGGATGCTCGGCGGCGATCTCCTTGGCCATCGCGACGGCCTGGTTCGAACCACCCACCGCGGGCGAGTTGATGATCTCGGCGCCGAACATGGTCAACAGCTGACGCCGTTCGATCGAGGTGTTCTCAGGCATCACGCAGATCAGCTTGTAACCCTTGAGCTTTGCCGCCATCGCCAGCGAGATGCCGGTGTTGCCGCTCGTGGGTTCCAGGATCGTCGCGCCGGGCGCGAGCAGGCCATCGCGCTCGGCCTGCTCGATCATGCGCAGCGCCGGACGGTCCTTGATCGATCCGGTGGGGTTGCGATCCTCGAGCTTCGCCCACAACCGAACATGGTCATCGCCATCCCATTTCGGGGACAGGCGCTGCAGTCCGACGAGCGGGGTGTTGCCGAGCGTCGCAATCAGAGAGTCGTAGCGCGCCACGCTAGACGCCGACTGTGCTTGAACTGTCGCCTCCGGCGACGGCAGGCAGGATCGTCAAATTGGCACCATCGGACACCTCGGTGTCGAGCCCACCGGAGAAGCGGACGTCCTCGTCGTCGACGTAGACGTTCACGAAACGGTGCAGCTTGCCGTCCTTGATCAGCCGGTCCTTGAGCCCCGCATAGTTGGTGTCGAGATCATCGATAACCGCGGAGAGCGTGGATCCCGTTGCCTGGACCCGCTTTTCACCCCCGGTGTGGGTGCGGAGGATGGTCGGGATCGACACGGTGACGGACATCGGTGCTCCTGTTCTCGATCTGCTTGATTAGTTGGTGACGGATTCGTAGCGTTCGACAACGTCCACCGGTTCCTCGGTGACGACGCCGTCGACGATGCGGTAGCTGCGCAACTCGTGGACCTCGGGATCGCGCGTGGAGATCAGCACATAGTGCGCATCGGGTTCGGACGCATAGGAAACGTCGGTGCGGCTGGGGTAAGCCTCGGTCGCGGTGTGCGAGTGATAGATCACGATGGGCGCCTCGTCGGCGTCGTCCATCGCGCGATACAAGCGCAGCTGTTCACCGGAGTCGAACCGGTAGAAGGTGGGTGACCGCTCGGCGTTGATCATCGCGACGTGCCGCTCGGGGCGATCGGACCCCTCTGGTCCCGCAATCACGCCGCACGCTTCATCCGGATGGTCGGCACGCGCGTGCGCCACCATCGCCTCGACGAGATCCGCTCTGATCACCAGCAACGCCCGCAGCCCCTTCCGACCTACCAGTTGCGGCGCTCGCGTCACGCCTCGGCGAGCACCGCCGACGACAACATTTCCCGATATGCGGGTATTCCCGCGACCGAATGAGCGGCCAAAATCGCGTCGACGATCGCGCGCTCCATACACACCGCCGCTGCCGCGCACAAAGCACTGGTCGCGGCCAATTCGGTGGGAAATTCCGCCGGTAGCGCCGGCTCCGGCACGGCGAGCGTCACGCGATTGGTCGCGAGCGCGAAGAACGTGTCCCCGTCGAGCGGCGAATGCGCCGGACGCACCGCTCTGGCCAAGCCATCATGTGCCGCCATGGCCAGCCTGCGGCACGCCGCGGCCGGCAGTATGGCGTCCGTGGCGACCACCCCGATCGTGGTGTTCAGCACGGTGCCCTTCTCGGCGAGCTCGTTGAGCGCGACGACCTGTTCGGCGCTCGGCGCGCGCAGCCCGAAGAACTCCGCGCCATCCGATGCCACTCCCCACGGCAGGCCGGAACGCGGATCGACCACGGAGCCCACCGGATTCGCGACCACCAGTGCGGCGACCGTAGCCCCTGCGGCGGGGCCATCGACCAATACCGCACTGGCCGTGCCGATTCCGCCCTTGAGCATTCCGGCCCGCGCACCGGTGCCGGCTCCGACACAACCGCGGGCGAACTCCTCGGCCGCTGCTTGCGCCGCGCGATAACCGAAGTCTGCGGTCGGTCGCACGCCCCAATCCCCCACGGGCAGATCGAAAATGACGGCGCCGGGAACGATCGGGACCCGCAGCGATTCACTCGTCGTGCTTGTCGCCGACATATCGATGCCCTCGTCGTGCTCCTCGAGCCAGCGCATCACGCCGTCGGCCGCGGCGAGGCCGTACGCGCTGCCGCCGGTGAGGAGCAACGCGTGCACCTGCTGCACCGAATTGCTCGGCTCGAGGAGGTCGGTCTCCCGTGTTCCCGGCCCGCCGCCACGCACGTCCACCGCCGCCGTAGCGCCGCCGGGCGCGCGAATGACCGTGCACCCGGTCGCTGCGCCCGCGCCGGCCGTCTCGTCGGTCCGCACAACCACATCGGCGTCGAGGCGATGGTCGTGGCCGACGAGCAGGCCCGTCACGTCGGTCAGCGCGTTGCGCGGCCCCCGTTTCACGGTGCAGCATTCATGAAGCTCATGGCGCGAGCGCCTGAATCAGGGAATCCTGCATCCAGGTGAGCCAGTGGTAGACGTCGAGGTGTGGTGCCCGCGGGTCGTCCTCGTCGAGATGGTCCGGGGTGTCGGCGTCCACGCCGAGGGTGGCACCGAGGGCGAGCCGGACATCGTTGAGCCCCGTCAACCAGGCATCGGCCTGCTCCTGCGTGAGGACCACCTTGCCGCCCCGATGCGGGACGGTATCGAGGATCACCGAGCCGGCGGCGAGCTTGTCCGCGATGATTTCCGGCTCGTGCAGGCTGCGCAGCGCGCCATTGATATTGGCCTTGTCCGCGTCGGGTGTGCCCGGTTCACTGCGGTGAAAATCGGGCAACAGCCGGGCCAGCGCGGCATCCTCGGGCGGCGTGCTGTTTCCGGTTTGCAGCCCGGTCAGCTCGGCGAGCTCGTCGGTGGAAGCCTCTCGTTTGCGTTCGTCGAGGAGCCCGCACACGGATTCCACCAGCGAGCGCAGCACCGTTGCCTCACGGGCGTCGAGCTCGGACCGGAGCGTGACCCCCATCAGCGAGTTCTTCCGGGTCCACGTCCGCAAATTCGCCCCAATTTTCGTCGATGTCGCGCCGGGTGGCGCAGGAACGCGCGGGTCCGACTCGGCCGGTCAGGTATCCCGCTGCATGGTCGCCCAAAGCCCGGCCGCGTGCAGCCTACGAACATCGTGCTCCATCTTGTCCCGGGATCCGGAGGAGACGACCGCCTTACCGTCCTGATGCACCTTCAGCATCAGCTCGGTGGCCTTGGCTTTGCTGTAGCCGAACAGCTTCTGAAAGATGTAGGTCACGTAGTGCATGAGGTTCACCGGGTCGTCCCAGACGACAGTGACCCAAGGGCGATCCTCGGCTTCGAGGATGTCGGTGACCTCGAGTTGTTCGGGCGTGGCCTGCGGTACCGCCAGGCGCGGCACAACTTCGGCTGTTGACGACCAGGCCATATGTCCAGAGTACGACGTGCCCCGTGAACCACAACACCCGGCGTGTCGCTCGTAAGGTGGAATCGTGTCGCGTTCCGGTAGTACCGCGCTGCTCACCGACCAGTACGAACTGACGATGCTCGCCGCGGCCCTCGCCGACGGCACTGCGCAGCGGAAATGCACCTTCGAGGTGTTCGCGCGACGACTTCCCGATGGCCGCCGGTACGGCGTGGTGGCCGGAACTGGACGCCTGCTCGAGGCGCTTGCGGACTACCGCTTCGGAGCGGCCGAACTGGCCGTGGTCGCGCCCGTGGTGAACGAGCAAACCGCCGAGTGGCTGGCCGACTACCGCTTCTCCGGTGACATCGACGGCTACCGCGAGGGCGAGCTCTACTTCCCCGGCTCACCGATACTCTCGGTGCACGGCACCTTCGCCGAGTGTGTCCTGCTCGAGACGCTTGTGCTGTCGGTGCTCAACCACGACAGCGCAATCGCCTCCGCGGCCGCACGCATGGTGTCTGCCGCGCAGGGCCGCCCACTTATCGAGATGGGCACGCGCCGCACCCACGAACTCGCCGCCCCGGCCTGCTCGCGCGCTGCCTACCTCGCCGGATTCGCCGCCACGTCGAATCTCGCGGCGGTCCGCGATTTCGGCATCCCAGGCACCGGGACCAGCGCACACTCCTACACGCTGCTGCACACCGGCCCGGACGGCACGCCCGATGAGGCGTCGGCGTTCCGCGGGCAGATCGCTGCGCTCGGCACCGGCACCACGCTGCTCGTGGACACCTACGACATCACCGCAGGGGTCGAGCGGGCGATCGAGGTTGCCGGGCCTGGGCTCGGCGCGGTCCGCATCGACTCCGGCGACCTCGGCGTCATGGCCAGGCAGGTCCGGGAGCAACTCGACCGCCTCGGCGCGCATTCGACGAAGATCGTGCTGTCCGGTGACCTGGACGAATACGCGATCGCCGCGCTGCGCGCCGATCCCGTCGACGCGTACGGCGTCGGCACCTCCGTGGTCACCGGCTCGGGCGCGCCGACGGCGAGCATGGTCTACAAACTCGTCGAGGTCGACGGCGTGCCGGTGGCCAAGCGCAGCAGCCACAAGAAATCCCGCGGCGGATCCAAGTGCGGGCTCCGCCGGTATCGCAGCTCCGGGACGATGATCGAGGAGGTCGTGCACTCCGCCGCGGCGACGCTGCCCGACGAGCCGGCCACGCGCTCGCGCCCGCTTACCGTTCCGCTCGTTCGGGCGGGCGATGCCGCGGCAGACCTTCCGGACCTGGCGCAGGCCCGCGAACTCGTGGCCGCCGGGCTTCGGTCACTGCCCTGGGAGGGGCTGCAACTGTCGCGCGGCGAGCCTGCGGTTCCGACCACATTCCTCGACGCAGCCGTCGGGTTGGCCGAGCGGCGCGCGCCCAGCCAGTAACCTGCTCGGGTGTCCTCCGTTGCCCCCAGTTCAGAGTTGCCGCCCGTCAGCGAGCTACTCGCACACGCGGTGGAGGCACTCGGCGGCGCCGAGCGCAGCGGTCAGCAGACCATGGCCGCGGCGGTCGAGCACGCGATCGACACCGGTGAACATCTCGCGGTGCAGGCGGGCACCGGAACCGGTAAGTCCCTTGCCTATCTCGTGCCGGCGATCCGCCACGCGGTCCGGTCCGGCCGCACGGTGGTCGTATCGACGGCCACCATCGCGCTGCAGCGCCAGCTCGTCGAGCGCGACCTGCCGCGGCTCGCTGATGCCCTCACACCCGTCCTGGGTCGCGCGCCGACCTTCGCGATCCTCAAGGGCCGCAACAACTACCTGTGCCTGAACAAGCTGCACGGCGCGGTGCCCGACGAACCCGCCGAGGCGGAATTGTTCGACGCCTTCGCGGTTTCGCGGCTCGGACGCGAGGTGCAGCGTCTCCAGGCGTGGGCAAGCGACACCGAGACCGGGGACCGGGACGAGGTGGTGCCCGGCGTCCAGGATCGGTCGTGGCGGCAGCTGAGTGTCACCTCCCGCGAGTGCGTCGGCCGGAACCGCTGCTCGCATGGCGAGGAATGCTTCGCCGAACTGGCCCGATCTCGTTCCGCCGCAGCCGATATCGTGGTCACCAACCACGCGCTACTCGCGATCGACGCAATCACCGGTATCGCGGTGCTGCCCGAGCACGATGTGGTGATCATCGACGAGGCCCATGACCTCGTGGACCGGGTCACCGGCGTCGCGACCGCGGAGTTGTCCGCGCCGGCGATCAGCGCGGCCGCGCGGCGCTGCGTGAAACTGGTGGAGGAAGAGGAAGTCGACCGACTCGAGGGTGCCGCGGAGGCGTGGGACGACCTGGTCGGCGATTTCCGGACCGGCCGATGGGAACACCTGCCCGCCGGTGCGGATGCGGTGCTC
>NZ_LRRB01000028.1 GCF_001646865.1 Aldersonia kunmingensis
GGATCCTCGGGTTCTCCTCCCCTGCTTGGGCTTCCACGCTCAGCGCGCCGCGCCGCGCTACGACCTGTTCGGGTGGCCGCCATGGGACTTCGACCGCAGTGAGTAGCCGGGCCGGCTGCCGGAGTCGATGAGACACGGTCGCCGTGGTGCCATGTCCGTTGTGTTCGACCCGCACGCTGTCCACCAGCGCCTCGGTCAATTGCAGACCCAGACCCCGATCTGGTGACGGAGCCGGATCGCGCCAGTGTCCTTGATCGGCGACTTGGATACTGACCCGCCCGGTGTCCGCAAGCGCAGCCGTGATCGTGCACACGGCGACATCTGCCGAATCAACATAAGCGTGTTCGATCGCGTTGGTCGCGAGCTCCACCATGGCGTGGCGCAGCGCGTGGGCATCGTCATCGCTTACCCGTGCACCGGTCATCCACTGGTCGAAACGCTCACGGACGATCGCCAGCGATGCCGGCGTCGCGACGACCT
This sequence comes from Aldersonia kunmingensis, assembly GCF_001646865.1. Lineage (GTDB taxonomy): Bacteria > Actinomycetota > Actinomycetes > Mycobacteriales > Mycobacteriaceae > Aldersonia > Aldersonia kunmingensis. The sequence continues at coordinate 481 of NZ_LRRB01000028.1, forward strand.
GCAAATCGAGATCCGGTGGCGCTGTTGCCCGCTGACCGGCAAGCAGCGTGATGTCGTCGGTGTGCCCAGTGACCCGAATCAGCAACTCGAGCGTCTGGGTGCACACACGCTCGACCGGAGAATCCGTATCGCCGCGCAGGGCGCGGTTGGCCGCGATATCGCCTGCGGCCTCGGCCAGTTCAACGGTGCTCTGAGCCGGCTCACGTCCAGGTCGTTCCAGAATTCCGTCGGTATACAACAGCACGAGCTCGTCATCGGCGAGTCGGTCGCGACCGATCGACGTCGACAGAAATTCACCGCCAACCCCCACCGGGCCTGCGCCGGTTGCCGGCAGATAGCGAGAATTGCCGCTCGTCGAGACCACCAACGGCGGCGGGTGCCCCGCCGTGCAGTACTCGAGCGCGCCGGTGTCCGGATCGAGCAACACGACGCACACCGTCGCTGCCCTGGCACCACGGATCCGGTCGGCCGCGGCGTCGAGCCCGCTCAATCCCGCGGTGATATCGGTGTTGTTGGCCAGCTGTTCGTGCAGAACGATCCGTAGCTGTCCCATCGTTGCCGAGGCCGCAACGCCGTGGCCGACGACGTCACCCACCACCAGCGCGGTCCGTCCATCCGGCAGTACCAGCGCATCGAACCAATCGCCGCCCGCTGCGGTGTCCACATCGGCGAGCAAATACGTCGCGGCAATCTGCACCCGCGGCAACACCGGCACGCCCGTCGGCAACAACTCGCGTTGCACGGCGTCGACGAGGTCACGAGCCTGTTCGTAGCGACGTTCGGCTTCGACGGCGCGCTTGTGCGACGTCTGCCGCCCGCGCACTCGCTCGCTCACATCCACAACGTCGACAAGCACACCAATAACGTCGCCCTCGGGTCCCCGGAAGGGGTTCGCGTTGACGTCCACAAAGTACTCGACGAGCTGTCCCTTGATCGGTATCTCGACCTGAACACGGAGCTCACGCAGCGACTCGGACTGCCCCGACGTATAGACCCGATCGAAGATAGGCACAATCTGCTGCCCCATGGCCTCGGGAAACAGGTCCGGAACAGCCTTCCCGATCATGTCTCGGCGGCCGGTAAACGCCCGGTAAGCCCCAGTTGTCGCGACGATGCGGTGGTCGGGTCCGGTCAGGGCAACTGCAGCCAACCGAAGCTGATCGAAAACCCCGCTCACCACCAACGGATCGCCGACCTGTGCCGACAAATCACGCTCTGCTCCCGGTTGCCCAGCCATACGCCTCCGCCGTTGCGCATCGAGATCGAATTCCGCTTTCCCACGGTCTACCCGCCAAACGATCGAGAAAACGGACCTCAGCGCACAGACGGATCACGATCTAGCTGCCGAACACCTCGAGCACGACGTTGCGGGCGCGCCGGGTGACGCGCAGGTAATGGTCGAGGAACTCGCCCGGATCGTCGGTCTTCCATCCCGCCGCGCGGGCGATGGCAACCAGTTCCCGGCCCGCGCTGGGCAGTTGATCACTCGGCTTACCTCGCACCAACACGAGTGCGTTGCGCGCCCGCGTCGCGGTGATCCAGGCCTCCCGTAGCAGTTCGACATCGGCCGGATTCACCAGTCCCGCAGCCGAAATCGCGTCGAGGGTCTGCAATGTGGATGTGTTGTGCAGCGACTGCACTTCGTGCGCGTGCTTGAGCTGCAGCAACTGCACGGTCCATTCGATATCGGACAGGGCGCCGCGGCCGAGCTTCGTGTGCGTCAGCGGGTCGGCACCGCGCGGAAGCCGCTCGGAATCCACCCGCGCCTTGATGCGGCGGATTTCCCGGACGTCGTCGGGCGAGATGCCGCCCTTCGGGTAGCGGACAGCATCGATGGTGTGCAGGAACCGCAGACCGAGATCCGCGTCGCCCGCGACCGGATGCGCGCGTAGCAGCGCCTGGACCTCCCACGGCTGCGCCCACTGCTCGTAGTAGGCCTGATATGCGCCGATGGTTCGGACGAGCGGGCCGCTGCGCCCCTCCGGGCGGAGGTTGGCGTCGACGTCGAGCGGTGGATCGACACTCGGCGCACCGAGCACCCGCTGCACCTTCTCGGCGATTCCAGTGGCCCACCGCACGGCCTTGTTCTCATCCGCCCCAGCCACCGGATCGCAGACGAACATCACGTCGGCATCGGAGCCGTAGCCCAGTTCGGCACCACCGAGGCGACCCATGCCGATCACGGCGAACGTCGCCGGTGCCTTTTCTCCCAACTCGGCCTCGCTCGCCGAAATCGCCGACTCCAGTGCCGCATTGAGCACGGCCGACCACACCGATGACAGCGCTGCGCACACCTCCTCGACCTCGAGCATGCCGAGCATGTCGGCCGATGCCACCCGAGCGAGTTCGTACCGGCGCAGCGAACGTGCCGCAGCCGCAGCGCGTTCTGCGGTGTCGTAGCGGGCCGACGAGGACATGATGCCCCGCGCAACGTCTTCGATCTTCGGGCCGAGCAGCAGCGGGCCTGCCGGGCCATCCGCATACATCCGGATGACCTCGGGCGCATTGATCAGCAGGTCCGGCAGATACGCGGACCCGCCGAGCACGATCATCAGGCGCTGCGCGACCGCGCTCTCGTCGCGCAACTCGCGCAGGAACCACGTCTCGTCTTCCAGTGCCTCGGACACCCGCCGATAGGCGAGCAGTCCCTTGTCCGGATCGGGTGTGTCGCCGAGCCACTCGAGCAGGGTGGGCAGCAGCAGCGACTGGATCCGGCCCTTGCGGGTGCCCTCCGCGGTGAGCGCCCGCAGGTGGTTGATGGCGTGTTCGGGTGCGACGTAGCCGAGCACGGCGAGCTGACGTACCGCGGCCTCGGGGCCCATCGCCAGTGCGCTGGTCCGGATTACCGATTCGAGCAGCGGGCGGTAGAACAGCTTGCCGTGCAGGCGGCCGACCCGCTGCGCGTTGCGCTTGATCTCGGCACGCAGCACACCGGTCGCGTCCTGGCGGCCGTCGGGACGCATGTGCGCGGCCCGCGCGAGCCAGCGCATGCCCTCGGTGTCGTCCTCGGGCGGCAGCAGATGAGTGCGCTTGAGCTTCTGCAGTTGCAGCCGATGCTCGAGCAGCCGCAGGAACTCGTACGACGCGGTCAGGTTCGCTGCATCGTCGCGCCCGACATAGCCACCGTCCGCCAAGCGCGCGAGGGCGGTGACGGTGTCCGGCACGTGCAGCGAATTATCGAGGCGGCCGTGTACGAGTTGCAGTAGCTGCACCGCGAATTCGACGTCACGAAGGCTGCCGGTACCGAGCTTGAGCTCGCGATTACGCAGGTCCGCGGGAACCAGGCTCTCCACCCGTCGGCGCATCGCCTGCACCTCGGTCACGAAGTCTTCCCGCTCCGATGCCTTCCACACCATCGGCATCAGCGCGGCACAATAACTTTCGCCGAGCTGCAGATCCCCGGTGCTCGGCCTCGCTTTGAGCAGTGCCTGGAACTCCCAGGTCTTGGCCCAGCGCTCGTAGTAGGCGATGTGCGAGTCGAGTGTGCGGGTCAGCTCGCCGCGCCGCCCCTCCGGTCGCAGTCCGGCGTCTACCTCGAAGAAGGCCTCGGTGCCGATCTTCATCATCTCGGCGGCGATCCGGTTGGACTTCGTGTCGGCGGGCTCCGCAACGAAGACGACATCCACGTCGCTGACGTAATTCAGTTCGCGCGCACCACATTTGCCCATCGCCAGCACCGCGATCCGCGTCGGCAGCGGCTCGTCCGGACTGATGGTCGCGATGGCCACCGCGAGCGCGGCGGTCAGCGCGGCATCGGCGAGATCGGACAGGTGGTTACCGACCGCGACGTATGGCAGCACCGGCTCGTCCTCGACCACCGCGGCCATGTCGAGGCCGGCCAGCACGAGCAACTGGTCGCGATAGCACTTACGAAGGGCAATAACGGCTTTGGGGCCGGTGAGCGCGGCACGGTAAACCAGCGCCCCGGCGTTCGGCCCTTCCTCCGGGGTGGCGTCGACGGCGGCGAGTAGATCCGCCGTCATCGATTCCTTGCTGGGCAGGTTCCTGGCCCGAAGCAGGCCCCACGCCCCCGGGTCGGCAACCAGGTGATCGGCGAGCGCGCTCGACGCGCCGATCACCCCGAAGAGCCGCCCCCGCAATGACGTATCCGTCTGCAGCGCCTGGTCGAGCTCATTCCAGTCCGTACCGAGGCCGTCACGCAGGGCGACGATGGTCCGCAGCGCCAGATCCGCATCAGGGGCACGCGACAGCGACCACAGCAGCGGAACATTCTCGATCCGGCTCCAACCCAGCGATCGCAGATCGGCGGCGGCGTTCGGCTCCACCAGACCGAGCCGACCCGCGCTCGGAACTACAGGTCGTGACGTACCGGGTGCGGGCATGCAGCAAAGATATCCGAGGGTGCGACGTCTTTCAGAGGCCGAGGTACTGCTCGAGCTCGAACGGCGTCACGCGGCTGCGGTACTCCTCCCATTCGCGGCGCTTGTTGCGCAGGAAGAAGTCGTAGACGTGCTCACCGAGCGCCTCGGCGACGAGTTCGGATTTCTCCATCGCGTTGAGCGCCTCGTTGAGGTTCGCCGGCAGGTCCCGGAAGCCCATCGCACGCCGCTCGGCGCCGGTCAGCGCTGCCACATCCTCTTCGGCCGCGGGGCCAAGGGTGTAGCCCTTCTCGATGCCGCGGAGACCGGCCGCGAGCACCACCGCGAAGGCGAGGTACGGGTTGCACGCCGAGTCAGGCGAACGGATCTCGACACGACGCGACGCCGCCTTGTTCGGCGTGTACATCGGTACACGGATCAACGCCGAGCGGTTGGACCGGCCCCACGTTGCCGCCGTCGGCGCCTCGCCGCCACGAATCAGGCGCTTGTAGGAGTTCACCCACTGGTTGGTGACCGCGGTGATCTCGTTGGCGTGCTCGAGCACGCCGGCGACGAACGCCCGAGCGGTCTCGGACAGCTGGATCGGATCGTCCGGATCGTGGAACGCGTTGGTCTCACCCTCGAACAGACTCATGTGCGTGTGCATCGCGGAGCCCGGGTACTTGGTGAACGGCTTGGGCATGAACGTCGCGCGCACGCCCTCCTCGATCGCGACCTCCTTGATGAGGTACCGGAAGGTCATCACGTTGTCCGCCATCGACAGCGCGTCCGCATACCGCAGGTCGATCTCCTGCTGGCCGGGCGCGCCCTCATGATGGGTGAATTCGACCGAGATGCCCATCGACTCGAGCGCGTCGATGGCGTGGCGGCGGAAGTTCGGCGCGCTCTCGTGCACGGTCTGGTCGAAGAAACCGCCGGTGTCGGCCGGAGTCGGCGGGGTTCCGTCGTTCGGCGCGTTCTCCACGAGGAAGAACTCGATCTCGGGATGGACGTAGCAGCTGAAGCCCAGGTCGGCAGCCTTGTTCAACTGCCTGCGCAGCACGTGCCGCGGGTCGGCCCAGGACGGCGACCCGTCCGGCATCACGATGTCGCAGAACATGCGCGCCGAATGCTGGTGGCCCTTGCTGCTGGCCCACGGCAGAATCTGGAAACTCGACGGGTCGGGCTTGGCGACCATGTCGGCCTCCGATACCCGGGCGAAGCCCTCGATCGCCGAACCGTCGAAGCCAATTCCGTCCTCGAATGCGCCTTCCAACTCGGCGGGCGCAATGGCCACCGATTTCAGGTATCCCTGCACGTCGGTGAACCACAGACGGACGAACCGAATGTCGCGCTCCTCGAGGGTCCGAAGCACGAATTCCTTTTGACGATCCATGCTCGCGAGACTAGGCATGCAGCGTTAACTCTGTGTTACGTTGCGAAATCGGAATCTGCCGCGAACTTCTCACATCGCGGATTTTGGCCGCGTGATGTCGGCTTTCAGCACGTCAGCCCTTCGGGCGGCGAAATCGTATCGATCAGGTAATCGGCGACCGCAGTGTCCACGCACGGCACCCCGGACAACACCACGGTGTGCTGCGTCCCGCGGTAGGTGAGCAGCACACCACCCAGCTGGTCGGCCAACTCCACGCCCGCCGCGTACGGCGTCGCCGGATCCTCGGTGGTCGACACGACAAGAACGGGTGCGAGTCCCGCCACCGAGATGCGATGCGGCGTCATCGTCGCCGGGACCGGCCACTGGGCGCACAGATCCAGCGGCGCCTCGCCGGTGCCGCGACCGTCGTCGAGGAACGGGGCGGCCTGGCGGTATCGAGCGTCGGCCTCCCCCACCACCGCCCGATCCGTCACCCGCGGATCGTCCACGCACCGGATCGCGTTGAACGCGTCGTTGAGATTCGAGTACTCGCCTTCGTCGCCCCGCCCCTCGGACATGTCGGCGAGCCGCAGCAGGGTGTCACCGTGGCCACGGGTCAACTCCCGCAGTCCGCCAGTAAGCGTGCGCCACTGGTCGGGCGAGTACAGCGCCTGCAGCGTGCCCGCGATCGCGTCGTTGTATCCGAGTCCGCGTGAGTCATTCGTCGCGGCAGGCCGTTCGATGAGCGGATCGACCAGGGCGCGATAAGCCTCCACGGCGCGGGCCGAGTCGGACCCGAGCGGGCATGCCGCTGCCGCGGCGCAATCGCGGGCGTACGCATCGAAGGCACCCTGGAACCCGGCCGCCTGCTGCACCGCCTCCTCGATCGGGTTGCCATCGGGCAACACGGCCCCGTCGAGGACCAGCGCGCGCACATGCTGCGGGAACTGCTCGGCGTAGGCGGCTCCGATCCGGGTGCCGTACGAATAGCCGATGTAGTTGAGCTTCTCGTCACCGAGCGCGGACCGGATGATGTCGAGATCGCGCACCACCTCCCGGGTGCCGACATGCGCCAGCAGTTCGTCACCGCCGTCGCTTTCACAACCGGCGGCGTAATCCCGATCCTCGCGCTCGGTGTCTGCGATCCCGGTCGCGGTCATGTCGATGTCGAGGTCCTTGCGCTCGGCATCGGCTTGCTCGGGCGTGACGCAGCGCACGGTCGGTGTCGAGGCTCCGATCCCGCGCGGGTCGAACCCGACGACGTCGAAGTGTTCGGCGATCGGCGTGCCATTCGCGCGCGTCGCCATACCCAGCCCCGAGCCGCCCGGTCCGCCGGGGTTCAGCAATAGCGAGCCGATCTTCGAGCCGGTCGCGGGCGAACGCGAGATCGCGATCCGAGCGGTATCGCCATCGGGCTTGTCGTAGTCGAGCGGGACGGCGATCCATGCGCATTCGAGCGTGGAGGACAGCGGCATATCGCTCTCAAATCCGTCGCACGTCGACCACTTCGGCGATTGGTCGTAGAACTGCGTGAGTTCGGCAGCGACCGGGTCTGCCTGATCGGCCGGGTCCGCGGGATCCGAGCCGGTGCATCCGGCCAGCACAGCGGCGACAAGTCCGACGATCGCCGGTACGACGAGACGGGTGGCGATCGACATCCCACGAGGGTAGGCGAGCCGATCGGATGGTCGTCTTCGCGATGCGACGCAGGTCCGCGCCACCCCCGAGCCCGTCACACTTTGCCCAGCTTGTGACAAATTGCACTGATCAGCGCCCTACAAGTGGGCATCACGCAGTGGAAGAATCAACTGCGTCATCGACTTCGTCATTACCCGGGGACCCGCGTTGGGCCTCGAGGATAAGGAAGGGACAAAGATGTCCGAGTCAATCGCGCCTGTCTACGGTGCGGCTACAGATACCTCGGCAGACGCTCCAAAGCGCAAGACCCGTATTCACCACCTCCAGGCCATGAAGGCCGCGGGTGACCGCTGGGCCATGCTCACCGCGTACGACTTCTCCACCGCGCGCATCTTCGAGGAGGCCGGCATCCCGGTCCTGCTCGTCGGCGATTCGGCTGCGAACGTCGTCTACGGCTACGAGACCACGGTCCCCGTCACGATCGACGAGCTCATCCCGCTCGTCCGCGGCGTGGTCCGAGGCGCTCCGCACGCGCTGGTCGTGGCGGATCTCCCGTTCGGCAGCTACGAAACCTCGCCCCAGCAGGCGGTGGACAGCGCTACCCGGTTCATGAAGGAAGGCCTCGCGCACGCGGTCAAGCTCGAGGGCGGCGAGCGTGCGGTCGACGCGATCGCGGCGATCACCGCGGCCGGTATCCCGGTCATGGCGCATATCGGCTTCACCCCGCAGAGCGTGAACTCGCTCGGCGGCTTCCGTGTGCAGGGCCGCGGCGACGGCGCCGAGCAGCTGGTTGCCGACGCCATCGCGGTTCAGGAGGCAGGCGCCTTCTCGGTCGTGATGGAAATGGTGCCCGCCGATCTCGCCGGCCAGGTCACCCGCAAGCTGAGCATTCCGACCGTCGGCATCGGCGCCGGCAACGAATGCGACGCGCAGGTGCTCGTCTGGCAGGACATGGCCGGCATGACCAGTGGCAAGACCGCGAAGTTCGTCAAGCGCTTCGGTGCGGTCGGCGACGAATTGCGCAGCGCTGCCGCTCAGTACGCTGCCGAGGTCCGTACCGGCGCCTTCCCGGACGCCGAGCACAGCTTCTAGAAGCCCAGAACCCCTGACTGCTCGTGGTCACCTTCCACGGTGATCACGAGCATATGGCCGCTACTTCCGGCCTCACCGCGGCCATTTGTTCGGTGTCGCGAACCCGAACATATGGCCCCCGTTCCCCGGTGATCACGCGGAGGCGGTGCAACGGCGGCCCGGCAGCGGTGCTGGCGGCGCGGTACTCGGCACCGGGCTGGCAGACTCGGAGAATGCCGACTCGCCGGATCCGTTTCGCAGTCCTCGCCGTCGCGGCGCTCGCCCTGACCGCGGCCTGCGAAAGCCAGACCACCGAATCCCCCACGTCCACTTCATCTCCTGAGCCGAGCACCGCCACGCCCCGCGAGACGATTCCGGGCGCCCCCGCGGTGACCGCAGCGGCAGCCCAGCAGCTGTGCGACGCGATTGAGGCGGAACTGTCGAACTGGCGCATCCAGGGCCCGACGCTGGGCAAGCCGGGGCTCAACATCGTCGTGCAAACCTGGGCGGCGCAGAACGGCACGATCAATATCGAGGTGCTGCGCAACCGCGCGCTGATCGACTCGGTGACTACCGAGCACTGCCCCGAGGTGCGGCAGCAGGCGATGGAATTGCTCGAAATTCCCGATCTCGCTTCCGGACTCGTCGGGTTCTAGATCATGCGCACGCTGTATCCCGAGCTCGATCCGTACGACAGCGGTCACCTCGATGTCGGCGACGGCCAGCAGATCTACTGGGAGACGAGTGGCAACCCGGACGGGAAACCGGCGGTGTTCCTGCACGGCGGCCCGGGCGGCGGCACCGCGCCGTTCAACCGGCAGTTCTTCGATCCCACGGCCTATCGAATCGTGCTGCTCGACCAGCGCGGCTGCGGCAACTCGACCCCGCACGTCGCCGAGGCCACCGTGCCCGAGGATCTTGCGACCAATACGACGGACCACCTGATCTCCGATATCGAGGCCGTGCGTAATCATCTCGGCGTCGAGCAGTGGCTCGTGTTCGGCGGATCCTGGGGATCGACACTCGCACTCGCCTACGCCCAGCGATACCCGAGCCGGGTCACCGAATTGGTGCTGCGCGGCATATTCCTGTTGCGGCGCAAGGAAATCGACTGGTACTACAACGGCTCCACCGGATACATATTCCCCGAGATGTGGGAGAAGTTCGTCGCTCCGGTACCCGAATCCGAACGTGGCGGAGACTTCGTCGAGGCCTACCACCGCCTGCTCTGGGACGCCGACCCCGCGGTGTCGATCCCCGCCGCGGTGGCCTGGTCCACCTGGGAAAGCGCCACGAGTTCGCTCCTCCCCAAACCCGAACGGGTCGCCGAGGCAGCCGACCCGCGGTTCGCGCTCGCCTTCGCGAGGATCGAGAACCACTACTTCCGCCACGCCGGCTTCCTCACTGAAGAGCAACTGCTGCAGGATATTTCGTCGATCGCGGATATCCCCGCAGTGATCGTGCAGGGCCGCTACGACGTCGTGTGCCCTGCGACGAGCGCATGGGAACTGCACCGGGCGTGGCCGGGTTCGGAACTGTGCATCGTCGACGACGCGGGCCACGCGTCGAACGAGCCGGGCATCGTCGACGGACTGGTCGCCGCCACCGACAGGTTCCGGGCGGGGGCGACATCGTGAGCGGCGCTCCCGCCGGCCCGGCGCTCGTCGCAGCGATATCACTCGACGCGGACCGCCTTTTCGCAGCCGAGCCCGAGGTCCGCACCGACGCGTACGACTCGGTGCACAAGATGCGCGTGGCGACGCGGCGGCTGCGCAGTGTGCTGCGCTCCTACCGCCGGGTCTTCGATCGAGACGAGACCGATGCGATCCGCACCGAACTCCGCTGGCTGGGCGAAGTGCTCGGCGTCGCACGGGATGCCGAGGTGCGGGCAGCGCGGTTCGTCAAACTGCTCGATGAGCAACCGGCGGGGTTGATTGCGGATCCGCTCCGCACCCGGCTTGTGACCGCGGAGCGCGAGCGATACGACCGAGCGCTCGGCGATATCCACGCCGCGCTCGACGGGGAACGCTACGGCGCATTGCGGGCGGCGCTCGCGCGGCTGCTCGCGACGCCACCCTCCGGCCCGGCGGCGGATGACCCGGACACGGAGGTCTGCGTCGTGGCGCTCAGCGCGGCCTACCGGCGGGTGCGTGAGCATGTCCGGACCGAGTTCGCCGCGGCCCCGGATGCCCGTATCGAAGCGCTGCACGACGTCCGCAAATCAGCCAAGCGGCTGCGCTACGCGGCCGAGGCTGCCGGCCCGACGCTCGGCGAATCAGCCGAAGTGGTGGCCGCCGAGGCAAAGGCGCTGCAGACCGTGCTCGGAGACCACCGCGACGCGATCGAATCGCAGCTCGCCATACTCGCCGCGGCGGACGCTGCTGGAGCGGCGCACGAGGACCGATTCGGCTATGGCCTGCTGTACATGGCCGAGGAACAAGCCGCCCGGACGGCACTCGCGGGGTATCAGCCGGCAATCGAGCGACTCTCGGTCGCCTGCGGAGCACTCGGCGCGTAGCGGCCGAGTCCACCGCACCAGTCGACAAAAGACCGCGACGACCATGCGAATCTCAATCCGCATGGCCGCCGCGGCCGGGTGCTCGAACTGTGATCGGAGGACAGGGGCACCGATCACAGTGGTGAGGTCAATCCTTGTAGGCGACCATCGTTCCGTTCAGGGTGTCCAGGGGACCGAACACGGTAAAGCTGACGCGGCCCTGCGGGAACTCGGCCGCGACCGACGCGACCGATCCGAGGGTCTGGCCGAACGACGCTGCCGACGGATGCGGCAGGCCTGCGGCCGCACGACCGATGTTGTTCTGGCTGACCCAGACCGTCTCGTCGTGCGTCAGATCGACCTGGTACCCCCCGGGCACCGGCGTGACTCCCAGCGCGGATGCCGGGGCGGCAGCCATAACTACTCCTGCGGCGGCGGCGCCAAACACAACAGCACCGGCCGCCAACGAACGAAAAAATCCTGCACGCATCAGTGAACACCCCTGGGTCGAGTCGAGAAAGCTGCCGAACGGCAGTGTCGAGATAGTATGGCGCTGGTCACTGTACATGCGCATCGCCCCCGGTCACAGCGGCAGCGCAGTCATATATCACGTTGGACGCGCCACGATGGACATTTGTCCATATCCTGTTACGCTTCCCCGGTCGGAATGTAACGGTGACCGCCGTTAGACTCGACCGGCACAGCGTCACTGCAGAATGGAGCCTCAGCGATGTCGACCCTTATTTTCGACCAGCTTCTGCCCTACCTGGGGGTGGATCAAGCCACCTATTGGGCGCAGATGCTCGTCATTGGGCCGCTGTAATCCCCCTGAGTTTCGAAAGAGCCCCCGCCGTATCACGGCGGGGGCTCTTTCGTATGCGCACAACCGAATTCGCCGCGCCCACTCTGGTACCCCCGTACGATCGCGCCATGCGTATCGCAGCGGCCGCGTTCGCGGCATCAGCCACCGCACTCGTTCTCTTCGTCTCGGGCTGTTCCGATGACGAACCCACTGCCCAGGAGGCTGCCGCATCCTCGGCAGAGGCGGCCATTTCCTCCGCCCAGTCCACCGCCCAGTCACTTCAGGACAAAGCCGGCGAGATGTGGGACGACGCCAAGGTGAGCGGCTTCGTCACCGTTTATCGGGCCACCTACTCAACTCTCGCCGAAGGCAAATCTGACGAGGAGATCAAGGCGATCCTCGTGGATACCTGTGGGGACATCTCCGACGGCAAGAGCGAGGCCGAGGTCAAGGAAGAGATCAGCAAGCGCGCGGAGAACAACGGCGACAAGCCGAGCGACATGCAGGTCAACACGATGTACATCGCGATCAAGCCGCTCTGCTGAGCATTAGGGGCGGACGAGTCGGCGTGTAAGCCGGATCCTGTCCCCGGCACCGAGGTGCCGGGTGGCGACCATCCATCTGGGCACACCGTTGCCGGGTACCTCGAGCAGTCCACCCGCAGGCTCGGGCGAGCAGCCCTCAAACACCTGCGCAGCCGCACTGCGTCCATTGGACGCGGTGCGGCCTTTGACCTTGCTCCGGGCGGGGTTTACCTAGCCGTCCCGGTCACCCGAGACGCTGGTGCGCTCTTACCGCACCGTTTCACCCTCACCGACGCAAAGCGCCGGCGGTCTGTTTTCTGTGGCACTGTCCCGCGGGTCACCCCGGGTTGCCGTTAGCAACCGCCCTGCTCTGTGGAGTCCGGACTTTCCTCGGCGGCAGGCCAGCGCACTCGCGTGCCGGTACCCATCGCCGCGGCCGCCCAGCCAACTCGTCCGCATCGGACAGGCTACACGGATGCGCCGGGATAACCTGAAACCATGACCCGGTTCGTTGCCTTTCTGCGCGGCGTCAACGTCGGCGGCATCAACATCAAGATGGCGGATCTGCGAAACGTCTTCGCGCAGCTTGGATTCGACGACGCCCACACCGTCTTGGCTTCGGGCAACGTGGTGTTCTCCTCCGACCGCACCGATCGCACGAAGCTGAAGGCGGAAATCGAGGCGGCGCTGAACAAGCAGTTCGGCTACGAAGCCTGGATCGTGTTGCTCGACCTGGATACCGTGGCCGCGATCATCGAGGCCTACCCGTTCGACGAGAAGGACGGCTGGCAGCCGTATGTGCTGATGTCGTCGGACCCCGCGGCGCTCGACGAACTTGCCGAGCTGCGAGACGATCTCGACGCCACGCTCGAACAAATCGAGCTCGGTGACGGCGTCCTGTATTGGGAGGTGGAACGCGGCCAGACGTTGAAGAGCCCGTTCGGCAAGGCCACCGGCCGCAAGAAGTACAAGTCCGCTACGACCAACCGAAACCTGCGCACGCTGCGCAAGGTGCTCGACTGACGGCTCAGCCGTCGAGCACCACTGACGGCTCAGCCGTCTGGCACCACTGGCGGCTCAGCCGTCGAGGTGCCCGGTTCCGTTGGCCAACCGCACCGAAGCGCCACCGTCCGGGTAGAACTCGGCGATCGACAGCGACGCGAGGTCCAGGTGCAGCCGGTACAGCAGTTCCGGACCTACACCGAGCGCCATTTGCAGCAGCGTCTTGATCGGCGTCACGTGCGTGACCACCAGAACATTGGCGGCCGGGTAGCGCGCGACCAGATCATCACGCACGGCCTCGATCCGCTCGCGGACCTCGTCGAAACTCTCACCGCCGGGTGGTGGCACGGACGTGTCACCCAGCCAGCGACCGTGCAACTCCGGGTCGCGGACCGATGCCTCGGAGAAGGTGAGGCCCTCCCAATCACCGAAGTCGGTTTCGATCAGGCCCTCATGGATCTCGACCTCGAGCCCGAGCGCGCGAGCGGCCGCCTCGGCTGTCTCACGGGCCCGGCCGAGCGGCGAGCACACCACGGCCGCGATACCGCCCTTCTCGGCAACCCAGCGGGCCGCGCACTGCGCCTGATCCCGGCCGAGTTCGGTCAGCGGAGGGTTGCCCCGGCCGGAATACCGCCGCTGCACGGACAATTCGGTCTGTCCGTGCCGCAGCAGTAGCAGCCGGGTCGGGCGGCCGATGGCACCGGTCCAGCCGGGCGCGGCAGCTTCCTTTTCGGTCGCCGGCGCGCCCGCGGCATCATCCGGCTCCGGAATTGGTGCCGTGACAGCGGTTTCGAGCGCCGGGGCTTCGGCAAACTCGGCAAGATCCACGCGCTCGACCGTCTCGTCGCGGGCATCCATCGCCTCGTTCGCGAGCTTGTCCGCGCGCTTGTTGCGCAGCCGCGGCATCCACTCGAATGTCACATCGTCGAACCGCGCCACAAGTTCACGGGCCCGCGCGGCGAGCGGAATCATGTCCGGGTGCTTGACCTTCCAGCGGCCGCACATCTGCTCGACGACAAGCTTGGAGTCCATCCGCACCGCGACCCGCCGCGCGCCGAGTTCGTCCGCCGCTTCGAGTCCGGCGATCAGTCCGCGGTATTCGGCAACGTTGTTGGTCGCGATGCCGAGGTAGCCGCGCCGGCCCGCGAGCACCGTGTCGCCGTCGGCATCGAGTACGACCGAGCCGTAACCGGCAACCCCGGGGTTGCCGCGCGAACCGCCGTCCGCTTCGACGACGACCCGCTCCTGGGTCACAGCCCCGATTCCTTGGTACGTACCAGGATTGCGCCGCATTCGGGGCAGCGCACCACTGCGTCGGCCGGGGTGTTGGCGATCCGCGCGATCTCGCCGCGATCGAGTTCGATTCGGCAGGCGCCGCAGCGGCGGGCCTGCAGCAGCGCGGCACCCACACCGTGCTTGCCGTGCTCGCGCTCGTACAGCGCCAGCAGCTCACCGGGCAGGGCACCGCCGAGGGACTCGCGGTCGTTCACGCAACGGTTCTGTGCGACATCGAGATCCGCGACCGACTCATCGCGGCGGCGCTCCGCCTCGATCAGCTCTTCCTCGACTCGGCTCAGGTTCGCACCGGCGTGCTGATGATCGGCTTCACTCGCCTCGCGCCGTTCCATCACCTCGAGCAGCTCGTCTTCGAGGATGCCCTGTCGTCGCTCCAGGCTGCCGAGTTCGTGCTGCAGTTCCGCGAGCTGCTTCGCGCCGACCGAGCCGCTCTCCATCATGGTGCGATCGCGCTCCGCGCGCTGCCGCACCGCGTCCACCTCGCCCTCGAGCTTGCGGATGTCGCGGTCCAGATCATCGAGCACGATCTCCACGGCTACTGCGGCGTCCTTGCGCGACGTCCGCTCACCTTCGAGCCGATCCACCTCTTGCTGCTCGGGCAGGTTCTTGCGCCGGTACGCGATTCGCGCCATCTCGGTATCGACCGCCGCGAGGTCGAGCAGCTTGGCCTGGATCTGGGGTTCGACGTTCAAATGACACGGCTCCTGCGGTTCGCGGCTGTGAAGTTGGGCTGGGCTGAAATTGTTGAAAGCCCGGCAGTCGGTTGTCGCCACCGGGTCATGGTGTGAGCAACCACCGTACTCCGCGGCGCTCAGCAGCCGCCGAGCGTCCATGGATCGGTACGGATCGTCGATATCCGCACCTCGACGTCGTCGAGCGCACACTCGATCACCCCGGCGGCCTGCGTGCACCAGGGAAACTCACTTGCCCAGTGCGCGACATCGATCAACGCGGGCCCGCCGCGGCGCAGGTGCTCATCGGCCGGGTGATGGCGCAGGTCCGCGGTGACGTACGCGTCGACGCTGAGCCGGGCGACCGAGTCGAGCAGGGAATCACCCGCGCCGCCGCACACTGCGACCACCTGCACCTGTGCATCGGGGTCACCGGCCGCCCGCACGCCCCACGACGTGGCAGGCAGCCCTGCCCGCACCCGCGCGGTGAACTCGCGCAGCGACTCGGGCCGCTCCAGCCTGCCGACCCGGCCCAGCCCGGTACGACCCGGGATATCGGCGAGTTCGAACACGTCGAAGGCGGGTTCCTCGTAGGGATGCGCCTCACGCAATGCGGCGAGCACGGCGGATCGCCGTCGCCGGTCGGCGACCATCTCGACCCGGTCCTCGACAACGGATTCGACCTCGCCGACCGCTCCTATCGCCGGGTTCGCGCCGGGCAGCGGCCGGAACTGCCCGGTCCCACTCACCCGCCAGCTGCACTCGCGGTAATCCCCGATCAGCCCGGCACCTGCGTCGAACATCGCGGCCTGAACCGTCGACGTGTTGGCCTCGGGCACCATGACAACCCACTTGTCGAGCGATTCCACGGGTGCCGGTTCGAGTGGTTTCGTATCGATCAGGCCGAGCACGTCGGCCAGCGCGTCCGAGACCCCGGGGTCGGCCGAGTCGGCGTTGGTGTGCGCGGTGAACAGCGCGCATCCGGCGCGGATCAGCCGGTGGATCTGTGCGCCCTTGGCGGTGTGCGCGCCTACGGTGTCGACACCGCGCAGCAGCAGCGGGTGATGCACCACGAGCGCCTCGGCACCCCAGGCGATGGCCTCGTCGACCACGGCGTCGGTAGCGTCCACCGCGAGAAGTACCCGGCTCACTGCCTCGGCGGGGTCACCGCACACCAGGCCAACCGAGTCCCAGCTTTCCGCGAGCGCGGGCGGATAGGCCGCATCCATCGCTGCGATCAGGTCGGCGAGTGTCGCGCTCATCGACACACCTGCCGTAGCGCGTCCACGAGCCGGACCACGTCGTCGCGCGTGCGCACTGCCACGCGCAGATGATCGGTACTCAGCCCCGGGAACGTGTCACCTCGACGCACCGCGATTCCTCTCTCCCGCAACCGCTTTCGAACGAGCTCGCCGTCGCGTACCTCCAACAGCAGAAAGGGGCCGAAGGCAGGTAGCGCGATCCGGACGGGCGCTTCGGCGAGGAGACCTGCCATGACGACCCGCTCGGCCGCAATCGCGCGAGCCTGTGCGTGCGACTGGGCCACCGCGTCCGGCTCGCTGCACGCGGCAATCGCCTCCACCTGCAAACTCGACAGCGGCCAGTGCGCCCGGCCCTGCTTCAGCCGCTCGAGCACCTCAGGCCCGCCGAGCGCGTACCCGCAGCGCAATCCGGCCAGCGCCCAGGTCTTGGTGAGGCTGCGCAGCACGAGTACGTCGGGCAGCGACAGGTCGGCGACGGACTGCGGCTCGGCCACCCCGGTGACCTCGTCCACCGTCGCGTCCGCGAATGCCTCGTCGACCACCACGAGCCGCCCCTGGCGGCGCAGCGCGAGAACGTGCTCGGCGGGATGCAGCACCGATGTCGGGTTGGTCGGGTTGCCCAGCACCACCATGTCGGCCGCATCGGGAACCAGCGCGGGATCGAGCCGGTACGGCGCGTCGAGGATCACCCTCTGTACGTCGACGCCGGCCTCGCGCAGCGCGAGTTCCGGCTCGGTGAACGACGGGTGCACGAGCGCCGCGAGCCGGGGCTGCAGGCGCGGCAGCAGGGAGAACCCTTCCGCCCCACCGGCAAGGAGCAGAACCTCGTCGGGGTCACGGCCGTGGCGCGCTGCAACGACGCGGCGTGCGGCGAGATCCTCGGCCTCACTCGGGTACCTGCCCAGACCGGCGAGCTTCGCCGCGAGCCGTTCCCGCAGCCAGGCGGGTGGGCCTTCGCCGCGCACGTTCACCGCGAAGTCGAGCATTCCCGGCGCCACCTCGACGTCTCCGTGGTGGCGCAGCAGGTCGCGCTCGGTCTCGTGCACGGATCTCACCTTAGATCCGCGCGCTGGTGGAACCTGTCAGTCCGCCGGGGTTGTTCGGCACGCAAATCATCGACACGGGAGAATGGCATACGTGCTTTCTCCTACCAACCCGCTGACCACCGTGCCAGCGGCGCCGCTGAATCTGCCCGCGCCGGTCATGCTGTTCGACCTCGACGGCACGCTGACCGACTCGGCGGCGGGCATCATCGCGGGTTTTCGGCATGCGCTCGCGACAGTCGGTGCGCCCGAGCCCTCCGATGAGCTGATCGCCGAGGTGGTCGGCCCGCCGATGATCGACACCTTCGGCAAGCTCGGCTTCGATGCCGAGCGGAGCGAGCGGGCCATCGCCGCCTATTTCGACAGCTACGACGCAGGCGGCGGCTGGGCCAACAACGAGGTATTCGCTGGTATCGAACCGGTGCTGGCGAATCTGCACGCCCGCGGCATCCGCCTCGGGGTGGCGACCTCGAAGGCCGAGCGGTTCGCCGTCCGCATCCTCGACCACTTCGGGCTGTCGCAGTACTTCGAGTTCATCGGCGGCGCGTCCGACGATCTGAAGCGCCGCGCAAAGCCCGATGTCATCGAGCACTCGCTGCGCAGCCTCGGGATCACTCCGATTGCCGCGGCCGATGGCGGGACGCCGGATGTCGCGATGGTCGGCGACCGCGACCACGATGTCCACGGCGCCGCGCAGTGGGGCATCCCCACGGTCTTCGTGCGGTGGGGCTACGGAACCGAGGACGAAAGCGCGGACGCGGCCTGGACGGTCGGGGATCCGACGGAACTCGCGGCGGTGCTCGGTGGCTGACCTCGCCGCGCACGACTCGCTGCATGTGACATTCGTCTGCACCGGCAACATCTGCCGCTCCCCTATCGCCGACAAGGTTTTCGCCTACCGGATCGAAGAGGCCGGTCTCGCCGATCGCGTCCGGGTGACCAGTGCCGGCACCGGCGACTGGCATGTCGGCGAGGGCGCGGACAACCGTGCCCGCGCGGTGCTGCGCCGGCACGGCTACCCGATCGATCACCGTGCGGCGCAAGTGGGCCGCGACCATCTCGACGCCGACTTGGTCGTCGCGCTCGACACCGGACATCAGCGCGCCCTCGCCCGACTGGGCGTGCCGCTCGACCGCGTTCGGCTTTTGCGCAGCTTCGACCCCGACGCCGACGGCAACGATGTCGCCGACCCGTACTACGGCGCGGACGCCGAGTTCGAGGCGGTGCTCGCGCAGGTGGAGGCCGCAGTGCCGGGCCTGCTGGCGTGGGTGCGCGATCAGCTGACCGCTACCGTGGAACCGTGCGAAGGCTGAAATTTCTGCTCCGACCCGGCTGGGTAATTCTCGCCCTGCTCGTCGGCGCCTTCGCGTATTTGTGCTTCACCGTGCTCGCCCCCTGGCAGCTCGGCAAGAACTCGTCGACCTCGGAGCGCAACGATCGCATCGCTGCCTCGGTGGACGCCGAGCAAATCCCGATCGAGCAATTGATCGGCGAGGACGGCGCGGCGCCGGAGGATGAGTGGCGGCGGGTAACCGCGACCGGAAGCTATGTGCCGGATTCGACGGTCCTGGTCCGGCTGCGCTCGGTGGACGGCGAACCGGCGTACGAGGTGCTCGCTGGTTTCCGGCTCGTTGACGGGCACGAGATCCTCGTGAACCGCGGCTACGTCAAGCCGGTCGATGGCACTCGCCCGCCCGAGGTGGCCGATCCTCCCGCCGGCCCACAGACCCTGAGCGGGCGCGTGCGCATGTCGGAGGGCACCGTCCCCGGCAAGGACCCGGTCGTCCAGGACGGCTTCCGCCAGGTGTACTTCGTCGACTCCGGCCAGGTGAGCCAGGTACTCGGCACTGACCTGGTCGGCGGCTATCTGCAGCTCGAGTCGGACCAGCCCGGTTCGTTCGAGCCGATCGCGCTGCCACAGCTCGATGCCGGTCCGTACCTGTCGTACGGGCTGCAGTGGCTGGCGTTCGGCATCATGGCGCCGCTCGGCTTGGCCTATTTCGTGCGCGCGGAGGTGCGCGAGCGCCGCAAGGAACGGGCAGCGGCGGCCGCTACTTCCGCGAAGCAGCCCACTGAGCCTGCGAACGAACCCGCGGTCGCTGTGGCGGCCGAGCCGTCAGCCCCTACTCCCCCGGAGACGGCTGAGTCGAAGGTCGCGGCGAAGCTGGCCGACCGCTACGGCAAGCACCGCTGAGCTGATCGCTGCCCCGGCCTGCACCGCGGCCGAAATCCGTACCGCCCGGCGCAGATCCGCCGTCGTCGGCGCAGGTCCGGCGCCTAGCACCGGCCGATTCTCGACGCCGTGCGGATATTCGGTACGCCCACCGAGCTGAACGCCGAGCGCTCCGGCCATCGACGCCTCGGCGACCCCGGCATTCGGGCTCGGGTGCGCCTTGGCGTCGCGCCGCCACGCGCGGATCGCATCGCCCGGACGTCCCCCGACCGTCGGGGCGGCGGCGGCGGTGAGCAAGCCCGCGGCCCGCGCGGGGACGAGGTTGGCCAGATCGTCGATCCGTGCGGCCGCCCACCCGAAGCGCAGATAGCGTTCGTTGCGGTAGCCGATCATCGCGTCGAGCGTGTTCACCGCGCGGTACCCGAGTAGGCCCGGCACCCCTGCGACGCCGCCCCAGAAAAGCGGCGCCACCGTCGCATCGGAGGTGTTCTCGGCAATCGATTCCAGCGCCGCGCGGGCGAGTCCATCCGCATCCAGCGAGGCCGGGTCGCGTCCGCACAACGACGGCAGCAGAGCACGCGCACCCTCGAGGTCACCGGCGTCGAGATGGTCGGCCATCCGGGTCCCGGTGCGAACAAGTGACGTTCCGCCGAGCACGGTCCACGTGGCGGCGGCGGTGCCGAGAACGCCCGCCCGACCGATCAGTAGGCCCGCACCCGCGGCACCGGCGA
The DNA here is from genome assembly GCF_001646865.1 of Aldersonia kunmingensis. Taxonomy (GTDB): domain Bacteria; phylum Actinomycetota; class Actinomycetes; order Mycobacteriales; family Mycobacteriaceae; genus Aldersonia; species Aldersonia kunmingensis. The sequence continues at coordinate 20,885 of NZ_LRRB01000028.1, forward strand.
TGAGTGCGGCGGCGTGCACTGCCCCGGCAGGCCGTTGGTCGCGGTAGGTCAGCGATTCCGTCGCCGCCGCAAGCTGACCGAATCCGGCGACGGGGTGAAACCGTCGCGGGTCTGCGAACAACCGGTCGGCCGCGAAACCGAGCATGATCCCGATCGCGGTCCCGGTCCCTGGCTGCACAGTCGGTGAGCGTAGCGGCGGCAGCACAGGTGATTGCGCACTGCCTCTACCGCGCGCCATTTGCGGCTCGTGAACGGAAGATTCGTTGCGTTGAACGGAGTGAACGCTTCCGTTCACTCCGGAGCTCGGAAACCCGCCCGCAATCGATGAATGGAAGATTCGTTGCGTTCAACGGGACGAATGCTTCCATTCACCCCGGAACGAGCGAGCCCGCCCAGCTACGCAAACGCTGCGGCCACCTCCGGCGACAGCAACGTACCGTCGTGTGCGTTGACCCCCGCCGCCAGCGCCGGATCCGCGTCACATGCGGCACGCCAACCGAACTCGGCCAGCGCGAGCGCGTACGGCAACGTCGCGTTCGTGAGTGCGTGCGTGGACGTGTGCGGCACCGCCGCGGGCATATTGCCGACGCAGTAGAACAGCGATTCCGCGACCCGGTAGGTCGGCGCGGCATGCGTTGTCGGATGCGAATCGGCGAAGCAGCCGCCCTGATCGATCGCGACGTCAACGACCACAGACCCGGGCCGCATGCGGGCAACCGTCTCGGAACCGACCAGACGCGGCGCCCGCGCGCCCGGCACCAGCACGCAGCCGATGACGACGTCTGCGGAGGTGACCGCGTGTTCGATCTCATAGGTGTTCGACATGACCGTGGTGAGCCGTGCACCGAACTGAACCTCGAGCTGGCGCAGCCGGTCGATGTTGCGGTCGAGCACGGTGACATGCCCGCCCATGCCGATCGCCACCATCGCGGCGCTGGTCCCTGCCACTCCGCCGCCGATCACCACCACCTCGGCGGGCCGCACCCCGGGGACTCCGCCCATCAGCACGCCCGCTCCGCCGCCGAACGCCATCAGGTGATAGGCAGCGGCCTGCGCGGCCAGCTTCCCGGCGATCTCGCTCATCGGCGCGAGCAGCGGCAGGGTGTGATCGGCCCGCCGGACCATTTCGTAGCCGATGGCGGTGATACCGGACGTCAAGATCGCGTCGGTGCATTCGCGCGAGGCGGCCAGGTGCAGGTACGTGAACAGCACCTGGTCGCGGCGCATGCGCGAATACTCCGCGGCGACGGGTTCTTTCACCTTCAGCACGAGTTCGGCCGCGTCCCAGAGATCGTCAGCGGACTCGACCACGGCGGCGCCGGCCTGCCGGTAGTCGGCGTCGGTGAACGACGAGCCAACGCCCGCGCCCGCCTCGACGAGGACGCGATGCCCGTGCTTGCACAGCTCGTGCGCGCCGGCAGGGGTCAACGCGACCCGGTATTCCTGATCTTTCAGCTCGCGCGGCACGCCGACTTTCATCGCTGGCCCCTTCGTCCGCGCGGGTGTTGGCCGAGCAAACCCCGTCGCTTCGCTCGCCCCGCGCCGTCCGATCCGCCCCCTATCGATTCTGGCCGCATTTCGGGCCGCGCGCTCGTAGCGCGGGTAACGACTCAGCCGCCGAGTTGCTGCTTCACCTCGAGCCGCCGGAGCTTTCCCGACGACGTGCGCGGCAGCGTGCCGGGCCGCACGAACACCACATCGGAGGGAACAACTCCGCATTGCGCGGCAACCCGGGCGACAAGGTCCGCGTGTGCCCCGGCCTCGTCGGGCCCGCGGTACTCGGCAGTGATCGCCAGTCGGGGCCGCGCGGTGCCGGCGCCGATGCCGACGGCAACGACCGCGCCCTCGCGGACGCCCTTGACCTGTGCCGCGACGGACTCGACCTCGTTGGGAAAGACATTGCGGCCGGCGATCATGATGACCTCTTTGGCACGCCCGCACACCACGAGCGAGCCGTCGACGAGGTAGCCGAGATCGCCGGTGCGGTACCACGCAGCCGGATCGATGTCCGGCTCGCCGAGGTATCCGCGCATCATCGACGTTCCGCGGATCTCGAGTTCGCCGACCTCGCGGCCACGCAGCGCGGGCGGCTCGTCGGTGGCGGGCACGATCCGCATCTCCATGCCGTCGATCGGCCGGCCGAGCAGCGCGTGCTTGCGCACCACGGCGCCCGCGCCGGGCACATCCGCCTCGACCTCGTCGACCTGCAGCCCGCCCTGGCCGAACAGCGGAGTGGTCACCGCACAGGTGGATTCCGCCAGGCCATACGAGGGCGCGACGCACAACGGGTCGAACCCGAACGCCGTCATACGGTCGATGAAGACCCCGAACCCGTCGCAATCGATCGGCTCGCCGCCGCTCAGCGCGCACCGCAGGCTCGACAGGTCGACGTCGCGGACACGGCTCGCGTATTTGCCGATCAGGTTGTAGGCGAAGTTCGGCGCGCCCGTGTAGGTGGCCTTGCTTGTGCTCAGCCAGTTCAGCCAGCGGAACGGCGATGCCGCGAACGACGACGTGGGCGCAACCCACATCGAGGCGCCGCTGAGCACGCCGGTCAGCAGGAAGGCGAGGCCCATGTCGTGGTAGATCGGCAGCCACGTGCAGCAGATGTCCCGCGTCGGGTCGAGGCGGATGCGCCGCATGAGCCCACCGATGTTGTTCAGCACGGCTCCCCGCGTCAGCACAGCGGTGCGCGGCGTGCCGGTCGAACCGGCGGTGCCTTGCAAGACGGCCGGCGCATTCACATCGCCCGGCGGAATGGGCAGCGGCGACGCGAGCGACTCGCGGCCGACTGTGGCCAGATCCTCGATGGGTAGCCGAGATTCCACCTCGCGCAGCGCCGCGAGCTGGGAACCGTTGGCGAACACGACGGTCGCACCGAGGCTCGCGAACCGGGCGAGCGTCGCGGCCGCCCATTGCTGCACGTCGGCACCGCGGACCGGTCCCGGCAGGATGCTCACGGCCGCACCGGCGAGCCAGGCGCCAGGGATCGCCGCCACAAGTTCCACTGTGGGGTCGCCCACGATGCCCACTACCCCGGGCGCGGCACCGACGCGGTCGAGGGCACGCACGGCGACGTTCTCCGCAATGGCATGAACCTGAGCCCAGGGATACGGCTGCCACTGCCCGGATGCGGGCTCGAAAACGACGAGGTCGCCGGTGGCCGTGGTCATCGACCGCACGGCAGTCGAGATGAGGGCGTCTTCTGTTGTGACCGCCTGCGTCATTGCCGCGCCTGGTCCGACCCGCTCCGCATCTTCTCGGCCAGGACGTCCTCGAGATCGCCCACGGTGTTGCAGCCGAGCAACTCTTCCTCGTTCAGCACGACGCCCAGTTTGTCCTCGATCGCCACCATGCCGACCGCGAACGCGACGGAATCCAGGCCTACTTCATCGATCAAATGAGAGTCACGAGTGACCTTGGAAAGGTCGATCTGAAGGTCGTCCCGGAAGATTTCTTCGAGGACAGTGCGAACAGCGTCGGGCATGCGAGAGTCTTTCGGTGATCGTGCGCGCACCCGCGGGGTCCGGCAGGGCGTCAGAGGTGAGGCTAGCCTATTCTTTGCCGCCCGGCGCTGATCGGCGGTGGTTTGCGGGCAGCGCCACAGCCTGATTGCCACCCCGGCCAACAGATCCGGCATCCTCGAACCGGGCACGCCGACAACCGGCAGCCATAAGCGGAAGGGCGTCATGAGAATCGCACTCGGTGAGCACAAGCCGGACATCGATGAGAGCGCGTGGATCGCACCCAATGCGACGGTCATCGGCCGCACCACACTCGGTGCCGAAGTCGGCGTTTGGTACAGCACCGTGATCCGCGCCGATGTCGAGGAGATCACCGTCGGGGCGCGTACCAACGTTCAGGACGGCTGCGTGCTGCACGCGGATCCCGGCTTCCCGCTGACCATCGGGTCGGGGGTTTCCGTGGGACACAACGCGACTCTGCACGGCTGCACGATCGGTGACGACGTCCTCGTGGGGATGGGCGCAACCGTGCTCAACGGGGCCCAGATCGGCGCCGGGTCGCTCATTGCTGCGAATGCCCTGATCCCTGAGGGTGCGGTAATCCCGCCCGGTTCGCTGGTGGCGGGTGTGCCGGGCAAGGTGCGCCGCGAACTCGGCGAGGCGGAGCTCGAGCGGATCAAGCTCAATTCCGTGGTGTACGTGCATCTCTTGTCGACGCACCGCGACGCCGTCGAGCTGTGACGGATACTCCGAAGAGACCGACAGGACGACAGATGACGCAGACCGAGGCCGACCCGGTACTCCCGCGCTACCTGCGGGATGTCGCACCGGAGGTACTCGCCGTGCCCGCGCCACCGATTCCCGCGCTCGAGGAGCCGTACGGGGTACGAGTGGTCGATCCATCCGGTCCCGATACGGAGCTGATCACCGGGTGGATGCAGCTCCCCCACCTGGTGACCGCCTGGGAGCAGGCGTGGCCGTCCGACAAGTGGCGCAAGCACCTCGAGGCGCAGCTGGCCACCGGGTACTCGCGGCCGCTCATCGTGTCGTTCAAGGACAAGCCGCTCGCCTACCTCGAGTTCTACCGGGCGGCCCAGGATGTCATCGCACGCAAGTACGACGCGCATCCTTCGGATCTCGGCATCCACGCCGCGATCGCAGACACGGCGGTCGTGAACCGCGGCTTCGCACCGCGGGTACTGCCGAGGATGATTGCCGGGCTGTTCGAGCTCGATCCGCAGTGCCAGCGCGTGATGTTCGACCCCGACGTCCGCAACACCGGCGCGCGCCGGCTGTGCGAGTTCATCGGCTGCAAGTTCCTCGGCGAGCACGATCTGCCCTACAAGCGGATGGCGCTGTACGCACTCGAGCGCGACACGCACTCCGGAAAGCGCTGAGCCAGACCGCAAGAACCCGTCACCAGCGCCCAACCGGGTCTCATCGACGAGACAGCCCCGACTCCGCGGGAGTTCGCGCTATGCGAATTGCCTTGGGGCACTTGCGGACGGCGTGCGATGCGCCGGACACCCCGGCGCGAGCGTTCCGAGCTTTTCCATGTCGACTCTGTTACCAGCTCATGGGCTACCAGAACGGCACCCTGCGCTCGTAAAAGGCCTTCGAAAGTGGCCTGCAAATGATCGTGAAGAATGCGCTCGGATCGCTCGACGTGCTTACACCCCAGTCGAATACCGCCGCGACCGAGTCCGGCACTCGGCAAACCAGCTGACCCGAGAGGCGGACCGAATCGGCTCATCGGATCCGGTCGGGTTGCGGCCCAAGCACACTCATCGTCATGTGGCGTACGCCGATTATCAGGCCTTCTTGGTGGGCGCAGAGGGGTTCGAACCCCCGACCGCTGGTGTGTAAAACCAGAGCTCTACCACTGAGCTATACGCCCGGAACGGCTCCCGCAGGACGGGAACCGCATTTCGCGAGAGCGACGATACCGCGAAGCCGGGATCCCAGGAAATCCCGGGTCCCGGCCTCGCCGTGTAAGTCCCTACCAGCGCCGATCAGACCGACGCGAGCGCCTTCTGCCAGGCGTTCTGATCGCGGGCCTCGCCTGGGCCGTTCATCTCGGCGAAGCGGACGACGCCCTCCTTGTCGACGAGGAAGGTGCCACGGTTGGCGAACCCGAGGTCCTCGTTGAACACGCCGTAGGCCTGTGCGACGGCGCCGTGCGGCCAAAAATCGGCCAGCAGCGGGAACAGGTAACCCTGCTCGGCGGCCCAGATCTTGTGGGTGGGTGAAGCGCCGACCGAGATGGCGAGGATCGCGCTGTCGTCGTTCTCGAACTTCGGCAGTTCGTCGCGGACGGCGCACAGCTCACCCTGGCAGGTGCCGGTGAACGCGAGCGGGTAGAAGACGATCAGCACGTTCTTTTTGCCCCGGAAGTCCGAGAGCGTGACCAGCTGGTTGTTCTGGTCCTTGAGGGTGAAGTCGGGCGCGGTGGTGCCAACCTCGAGCGGCATGCGGTGTTCCTTTGACTGATTCATCGAATGTTGCTGTACAGGACGGACCGTACTCGCGGAGGTTCAGCGCTGCTTCGGCGCTCGCGCCTTGGGCTGCACCAGCCGGCTGCCCGTCCAGCCACCCAGCTTCACCGCAGAGGTCTGCGTTAGGCCTGCGGTCGGCGCCGATTCGGCGATCTCACTCGGATCGACGTGTCCGGGTTGCCCGGTCTTGGGGGTGAGCACCCAGACGAATCCCTCGTCGGCCAGCGGGCCGATCGCATCCATCAAAGCGTCCACCAGATCGCCGTCCCCGTCGCGCCACCACATCAGCACGACATCGATGACCTCGTCGGAATCCTCATCGAGAAGCTCGTCTCCGATTGCTTCCTCGACTTCGGCACGCAGTTCGTCGTCGGTGTCATCGTCCCAACCGAGCTCCTGAACCACCATGCCGTGCGAAATACCGAGCTTCTGAGCGAAGTTTTGCGCATCCGCCGCGGCGACCACGGTGGTTCCCTCCTAGCGTCGTGGGTTGCAATGTACTGCTAGCGAACAGTGTTGGGGCCGCGAGCGCAAGCCGATTGGCCGAAATCGTAATTGTGACGGATTCATCAATCCAGGTCAGCGGGTGACCTCCGCTGCTCTATGGGGAAGGATGGACTGTACGCCGATCAGCGTGCGGGCGTCCATACCCGGAGCAGCCCGCTGGGGAAGGAACGCATACCTCGCGTTCCAACCAACACAAGGAGCTCAGACGTTGTCAGACCTGATTCACGATTCGTCCTCCAGTGCACCACCGTCCGGCCCGCCACAGGGTTCGGCGAATGGGCACGGCAATGGCGAACGTGTACGGCTAATCCGCGAAGGCGTCGCGTCCTACCTGACCGACACCGATCCCGATGAGACGGTTGAATGGCTGGACTCGTTCGATGCGATGCTCGAGAACGCCGGCCCCGGCCGCGCTCGGTATTTGATGCTGCGCATGCTCGAGCGCGCAGGCGAACGCCGCGTGTCGATTCCCGCGCTCACCTCGACGGATTACGTCAATACCATCCCGACCGAAAACGAACCGTTCTTCCCCGGTGACGAGGAAGTCGAGCGCCGCTACCGCGCTTGGATCCGCTGGAACGCCGCGATCATGGTGCACCGCGCTCAGCGACCGGGCGTCGGCGTCGGCGGCCACATCTCCACCTACGCCTCGTCCGCCGCACTGTACGAGGTGGGCTTCAACCACTTCTTCCGCGGCAAGGACCATCCCGGCGGTGGCGACCAGATCTTCATCCAGGGCCACGCCTCCCCCGGCATCTACGCCCGCGCCTTCCTCGAGGGCCGCATCCCGGCCGCGCAGCTGGACGGTTTCCGTCAGGAGTACAGCCACGCCGCCGACGGCGGCGGCCTGCCGTCGTACCCGCACCCGCGGCTGCTGCCGGACTTCTGGGAGTTCCCGACGGTCTCGATGGGCCTCGGCCCGATGAACGCGATCTACCAGGCTCGGTTCAACCACTACCTGCACGATCGCGGCATCAAGGACACCAGCGACCAGCACGTTTGGGCGTTCCTCGGCGACGGCGAGATGGACGAGCCCGAGTCGCGCGGCCTCGCACACGTCGCGGCCACGGAGGGCCTGGACAACCTGACCTTCGTCGTGAACTGCAACCTGCAGCGCCTCGACGGTCCGGTCCGCGGCAACGGCAAGATCATCCAGGAACTCGAGTCGTTCTTCCGCGGCGCCGGCTGGAACGTCATCAAGGTCGTCTGGGGCCGCGAGTGGGATGCCCTGCTCAAGGGCGACCGCGACGGAGCGCTGGTCAACCTGATGAACAGCACCCCGGACGGCGACTACCAGACCTACAAGGCCAACGACGGCGGCTTCGTGCGCGAGCACTTCTTCGGGCGCGATCCGCGCACCAAGGAACTCGTCGCGGACCTGTCCGACGAGGACATCTGGAACCTCAAGCGTGGTGGCCACGACTACCGCAAGGTCTACGCGGCCTACGCGGCAGCGATGGCGCACAAGGGCCAGCCCACCGTGATCCTCGCCAAGACGATCAAGGGCTACACGCTCGGCCCGCACTTCGAGGGCCGCAACGCGACGCACCAGATGAAGAAGCTGACGCTCGACGATCTGAAGGCGTTCCGCGACCGCGAGCGGATCCCGATCAGCGACGCCGACCTCGAGCGCGATCCGTACCTGCCGCCGTACTACCACCCGGGACCCGAGTCCCCGGAGATCAAGTACATGCTCGAGCGCCGCAGCGCGCTCGGTGGCTTCCTGCCCGAGCGGCGCACCGCCGCGAAGCCGCTGAAGCTGCCCGGTGACGACGCGTACAAGTCGTTCAAGAAGGGGTCGGGGAAGCAGGAGATCGCCACCACGATGGCCCTCGTGCGCGTGTTCAAGGAACTGCTGCGCGACAAGGAAATCGGCAGCCGGATCGTGCCGATCATTCCGGACGAGGCCCGCACCTTCGGTATGGACTCGTGGTTCCCGTCGCTGAAGATCTACAACCGCAACGGCCAGCTCTACACCTCGGTGGACGCGCAGCTCATGCTCGCCTACAAGGAGAGTCCGATCGGCCAGATCCTGCACGAGGGGATCAACGAGGCCGGCTCGACGTCGTCGTTCACCGCGGTCGGCACTTCGTACGCGACGCATGGCGAGCCGATGATCCCGGTGTACATCTTCTATTCGATGTTCGGGTTCCAGCGCACCGGCGACGGCCTGTGGGCGGCGGCGGACCAGATGGCGCGCGGCTTCGTGCTCGGCGCCACCGCGGGCCGCACCACGCTGACCGGCGAGGGCCTGCAGCACGCCGATGGGCATTCGCTGCTGCTCGCGTCGACCAACCCGGCAGCGGTGGCCTACGACCCGGCGTTCGCCCACGAGATCGCGCACATCGTGCGGGACGGACTACGGCGGATGTACGGCGGGACCGAAGGCGTCGAGGGCTTCGGCGGCGAGGATGTTTTCTACTACATCACGCTGTACAACGAGCCCTACCACCAGCCGGCGGAGCCGGAGGACTTGGATGTGGAGGGTCTGCTCAAGGGCATCTACCTCTACCAAAAGGGTGCCGAGTGGTCCGCGACAGCATCTGATGGGAGCTCCGCAGGCTCCGCTCCACGAGCCCAACTGCTCGCCTCGGGCGTCACGATCCCCGACGCGCTCAAGGCGCAGGAGATGCTCGCCGAGGAGTGGGGCGTGAACGCCGACGTGTGGTCGGTGACGTCGTGGAGCGAGCTGCGCCGGGACGGCATCGCAGCCGCGCAGCACGCGCTGCGCAACCCGGGCGAGGACGCTCCGGTGCCGTTCGTGACGAAGGCCCTGTCCAGCGCGTCGGGTCCGTTCGTGGCGGCCTCGGACTGGATGCGTGCCGTGCCGGACCAGATCCGGCAGTGGGTGCCGGGCGACTACACGACGCTGGGCACAGACGGTTTCGGGTTCTCCGATACGCGTACGACGGCACGTCGGGTGTTCAATATCGACTCGCACTCGATCGTGGTCGCGGCCCTGGCCGGCCTCGCTCGCGAAGGTTCGGTGGACCGGTCGCTCGCCGTCGAGGCGGCGGCCAAGTACCGGATCGACGATGCACTCGCGGCGCCGACATCGATGGCCGATCCCGGAAGCGCCTGAGATGTGACGTTGGGCGGTGCGGTGAGGAAACATCCCCACCGCACCGTCCGACAGTCCACAATGAACCGGGTCGCAGGCGGCGACACGGGCGTTGGACGGTGACGGGAGACTGTAGGAGTGACATCCGAGAGCAGGCCGCGCCCGCCACGCCCGGTATCGCCGATCACATCCGAGCGCGAGGTCTTCCTTCCGACCGGTGCACTGGCGGCGGTGAAGCAGGTACGCGATCCGCTGCCCGACACGCTGTTGCGCCGGGTCAAGCAGTTCTCGGGACGGCTGTCCACCGAGGCGGTCGCGTCCATGCAGGACCAGCTGGACTTCTTCTCCGACCTCGACGCCGATCAGCGCGCCAGCGTGCACATGATCGTGCAGACAGCGGTGGTCAACTTCCTGGAATGGCTGCAGAACCCCGGCAGTGATATTCGGTTCAGCCTCGACGCCTTCCAACTCGTTCCGCAGGATCTCGCGCGCCGCCTGACGTTGAGTCAGACGGTCGACATGGTCCGCGTCGCGATGGAGTTCTTCGAACAGTGGCTTCCCGCGCTGGCTCGCAACGAGCGCCAGCTCGTTGCGCTGACCGAGGCTGTACTCCGGTACGGCCGCGAGCTCGGCTTCGCCGCCGCGTCGGTATATGCGGCGGCCGCAGAGTCGCGCGGTGCGTGGGACACCCGGCTCGAGGCTATCGTCGTGGACGCGGTGGTCCGCGGCGACACCGGTTCCGACATGTTGTCGCGCGCGGCGACGCTGAACTGGGACGCCACCGCGCCCGCCACCGTCCTGGTCGGCACGCCGCCGGCCGACGAGGGCGTGTCGGTTATCGGTTCGGTGCACACGATCGCGCAGAAGCACGGCCGGGCCGCGCTCGCGGTGGTGCAGGGTTCGCGCCTCGTGACGGTGGTGAGCGGCCATCTGTCCGGCGCGCCGTCGAGCGCCACGTTCATGGCGGAGCTGCTCGACGCGTTCTCCGATGGGCCGGTCGTGATCGGCCCGACCATGCCGGTGCTTGGCGCCGCGCACGTCAGTGCCGTCGAGGCCCTGGCAGGTATCGAGGCCGTGATCGGGTGGCGCGGTGCACCGCGTCCGGTGCATGCAATCGAACTGCTTCCCGAGCGCGCGCTCCTAGGCGATTCGGCCGCTGTGGACGCGCTCAACGAGTATCTGGTGGCACCGCTCGCGGCCGCTGGACCGGCCCTCGGGGAGACGCTGGACGCCTATCTGGACAGCGGCGGAGCAGTCGAAACCTGTGCCCGCCTCCTGTTTGTTCATCCAAATACAGTGCGGTACCGATTGAAGCGAATCGCCGAGGTTACTGGGCGCGACCCGACAAACCCGAGAGACGCCTATGTTCTTCGAATTGCCGCCACCCTGGGCCGATTGAACGCAAAAAGGTAACGAATCGCTCAAGATTGTCACATCAGTCACACAAGACTCGGGTGTCGCATCTAGCCGGTAACGCGAAACCGACCCTTGCCGATGTGGGCGACCGTCCTGCAGGTTTGTGGGGATCCCACAAAACAGCTCAAAAAGCTTCATGCCTCACGACACGTCACTAGCGCGGGTTCACAGTGTTCCCTAGAAGACGTGATAGCGCTGCTTGCGCCCGGCCAGGGTGCCCAGACGTCGGGAATGCTCATTCCCTGGCTCGATCTGCCTGGTGCGCGTGATCGAGTGACCCTGTGGTCCAAGGCGTCCGGCCTGGATCTCGAGCGACTCGGCACGACCGCATCGGACGAGGAAATCACCGATACCGCGGTCACACAGCCGCTCGTTGTCGCGGCCGCTCTGCTCGCATTCATCGAGTTGGAGCAGGCCGGCTACGCGCCCGCCGAGGCGATCGTGGCCGGGCACTCCGTCGGTGAACTTGCTGCCGCAGCGGTGGCCGGCGTGATCTCCGCCGACGACGCCGTCAATCTCGCCGCGATCCGCGGTGCCGAGATGGCCAAGGCGTGCGCACTCGAGCGCACCGGCATGTCCGCTCTGCTTGGCGGCGACGAGGAAGTCGTCCTCGCCCGGCTCGACGAGCTCGGCCTCGTTCCTGCGAACCGCAACGCGGTTGGTCAGATCGTCGCCGCGGGCAAGCTCGACGCACTCGCCGAACTCGCCGCGAACCCGCCGGAGAAGGCCCGCGTGCGTGCGCTGCCCGTCGCCGGCGCGTTCCACACCGCTTTCATGGCTCCCGCGCAGGACGCGGTGACCGCGGCGGTCGCCAAGATCACGCCGTCGGACCCGAAGCTCACGCTGCTGTCCAACTACGACGGCCAGCCGGTCACCTCCGGCGCCGATGCCATCGAGAAGATGGCCGCACAGGTCACTCGCCCCGTGCGCTGGGATCTGTGCACCGCGACGATGCGGTCCGCTGAAGTTTCGGCAGTCGTCGAACTTCCTCCCGCAGGCACTCTCGTCGGTATCGCGAAGCGCGAGCTGCGCGGCACCCCGACCGTCGCCTTGAAGACCCCCGGGGATCTCCCGGCAGTCGCCGAGCACGGAGGACTCGGCTGAGCAGCACCCACTGCATCTGATCTTTCAGACCCGAGGACCGGTGAAGTGCCGGGCAACTCCTCGAAATCAAAGTTCCAACCCCAAAGAAGAAGGGAGCCACCAAAGTGGCCGCCACCCAGGAAGAAATCATTGCCGGTCTCGCGGAGATCATCGAGGAAGTCACCGGCATTGAGCCGTCCGAGGTGACCATCGAGAAGTCCTTCGTGGATGACCTCGACATCGACTCGCTGTCGATGGTGGAGATCGCCGTTCAGACCGAAGACAAGTACGGCGTGAAGATCCCGGACGAGGACCTCGCTGGCCTGCGCACCGTTGGTGACGCTGTCAACTACATCCAGAAGCTCGAGTCGGAGAACTCCGAAGCCGCCGACGCCATCCGCGCGCAGCTCGACGCAAAGGACGAGTGAGGCCGAAGTGTCGGGACCTTCCACCAAGAATGGGAATTTTCCCAACGTCGTAGTGACGGCGCTTGCCACGAGCACGTCGCTCGCGGGTGACGTCGAAACGACCTGGAAGAATCTGCTCAACGGGGAGAGCGGGATCGACGTGCTCGATCAGCCCTTCGTCGCGGAGTACGACCTCCCGGTTCGGATCGGCGGGAAGCTGAAGGTCGCGCCCGAAACCGTGCTCAGCCGTGTCGAGCTGCGCCGGATGTCCTACGTCGAACAGCTGGCGACCATCCTCGGTCGCGAGGTGTGGAAGAACGCCGGAAGCCCGGAGGTCGACAAGGACCGCCTCGCAGTCGCGATCGGCACCGGGCTCGGTGGCGGCGACGCACTGATCGACTCGGTCGACAAGCTGAAGAACGGCGGCTTCCGCAAGGTGTCGCCGCTCGCGGTTCAGATGATCATGCCGAACGGCCCGTCGGCCGTCGTCGGTCTCGAGCTCGAGGCTCGTGCCGGCGTCATCACTCCGGTGTCGGCTTGTTCGTCGGGTTCCGAGGCGATTGCCAACGCCTGGCGCATGATCGTGATGGGCGATGCGGACATCGTCGTCACCGGTGGTGTCGAGGGGCACATCGATGCGGTGCCGATCGCGGCATTCGCGATGATGCGCGCGATGAGCACTCGCAACGACGATCCGAAGGGTGCCTCGCGGCCGTTCGACAAGGACCGCGATGGTTTCGTCTTCGGTGAGGCGGGCGCGCTGATGGTCCTCGAGAGCGAGGAGCATGCTCGGGCTCGCGGTGCGCAGCCGATCGCGCGAATCCTCGGTGCCGGCATCACGTCGGACGGCTTCCACATCGTGGCTCCCGATCCGGAAGGAACGGGCGCGGCGCGTGCGATGACGCGGGCGATTCAGACCGCAGGCCTCACCGCAAAGGACATCCAGCATGTCAACGCGCACGCCACTGCCACCCCGATCGGGGACACGGCAGAGGCGAACGCGATCAACAAGGCCGTCGGCAACCACGCTTCGGTTTACGGACCGAAGTCGGCACTCGGACACTCCATCGGAGCAGTCGGTGCGCTGGAATCGGCTCTGACGGTGCTGAGCATCCGCGACAGCATCGTTCCGCCGACCCTGAACCTGGAGAACCAGGATCCGGAAATCGACCTGGACGTGGTGCGGGGCGAACCCCGTCGCGGCCAGATCGACTACGCGATCAACAACTCGTTCGGCTTCGGCGGACACAATGTTGCACTCGCATTCGGTCGGGTTTGACCCGGCGATAGCTCGGTCGGGTGGGTCGCAGGCAACTGCGGCCCACCCGCACCACCCGTTCCACCGCACCAACCCCGGGCGGGCATTCACATCAGGCCCGCGCGAGCATCTGGCCGGCGAGGAGACATCATGACGATCGTGGCGCCCAACAAGTCCGAGGCCACCACTGATCCGCGGGATCCCCAAAATCGACTCGAGCGGTTCTTCGATGCGGGCACGGTCAAGCTGCTGCATTCTCGCGATAAATCCGGCGTACTGGCTGCCCTCGGCGAGGTCGACGGTTGCCGCACGGTCGCCTTCTGCTCCGACCCGCTCGTCATGGGCGGCGCGATGGGCGTTGACGGATGCAAGCGCATCGTCGACGCGATCGATACCGCCATCGATTTGACGATTCCGGTAGTCGGCCTGTGGCACTCGGGCGGCGCACGCCTCGCAGAGGGTGTCGAGGCATTGCACGCCGTCGGCCTTGTTTTCGAGGCAATGGTCCGGGCCTCCGGCCTGGTCCCCCAGATTTCCGTCGTGCTCGGCTTCGCCGCCGGCGGTGCCGCATACGGCCCGGCGCTCACCGACATCGTGATCATGGCCCCCGAGGGCCGCGTGTTCGTCACCGGACCGGACGTCGTCCGCAGCGTGACGGGCGAACAGGTGGACATGGAATCGCTCGGCGGTCCGGCCACCCACACCAAGAAGTCCGGTGTCGCGCATATCGCCGCCCACGACGAGGCCGATGCCATGCACCGCGCTCGTCGGCTCGTCTCGATGCTATCCGACCAGGGCGAGTTCGATCAGGTCGCGGCCGAGCACGGCGACACCGACCTGCGCGCGATGATGCCGGAATCTGCCAAGCGCGCCTACGACGTGAAGCCGATCGTGCACGAACTGCTCGACAACGTGGACGGCGAATCGAGCTTCGAGGAACTGCAGGGCAACTGGGCGCGCAGCATCGTCGTCGGCCTTGGCCGCATGGGCGGGCGCACCGTCGGGGTTATCGCGAACAACCCGATTCGGCTCGGCGGCTGCCTCAATTCCGAGAGCGCCGAGAAGGCCGCGCGGTTCGTGCGGATGTGCGACGCGTTTGGCGTGCCGCTCGTTGTCGTCGTCGATGTGCCTGGCTATCTGCCCGGCGTCAGCCAGGAGTGGGAGGGCGTAGTCCGCCGCGGCGCCAAGCTGCTGCACGCGTTCGCCGAGGCTACGGTCCCCCGCGTGACCCTTGTGACCCGCAAGATCTACGGCGGTGCCTACATCGCGATGAACGCCCGCGCGCTGGGTGCCACCGCCGTGTACGCATGGCCCGAGGCCGAGGTCGCGGTCATGGGCGCGAAGGCCGCCGTTGGCATCCTCCACAAGAAGGCGCTCGCCGCCGCACCCGACGACGAGCGTGAGGCGCTGCACGACCGGCTGGCCGCCGAACACGAGGCCATCGCCGGCGGTGTCGGCCGGGCCATATCGATCGGCGTGGTGGACGAGATCATCGAACCCAAGCGAACCCGCAGCACCATCACTGCGGCGCTTGCTGCCGCCCCGCAGCGGCGGGGTCGGCACAAGAACATTCCGCTGTAGCTGGCGGCTGGTGAAGAGGCGAGGCCCGGGACCGGGTTACCGGTCCCGGGTCTTGTCGTCTTTGCGGTTACCGTCCCATTCCTCGTCGTTCTCGACGAGACCGTCGAAGGCCGTACCCGACACCATGCCGTTCGAGCCGGGCACCACCACTGTCTGGCGCGCACCGGGTTCGTACTTCGCATCGATCTCGGCCATCTTCTTCTTGGACCGTTCCACATCCTCGTCCGAAGGTTTGGGAGGGGCTTTTGCCTCATCGCCAGTGTCGGGCGGCGGTTGTTCGTCCTTGGGTGTCGCTGTGTTCTCAGTCACCCGAAACGGTTGCCCGATGCTCGTGCGGGCCAAACTAGCGCGGAGAAAGACCGAGGTCGGCCGACTGTCGCAGCCCGCAGCGATCAGCCGACGTTGCGGCGCAACCAGGTCACCTCGGCGCCTTCGCCACCGCTGCGGAACGGTTCGAGCGCGTCGTCCCACGCAGTACCGAGCGCGGTGTCCAACTCGGCGGCGAGCCGCTCGCTGCCACCCTCGAGCATCGCCTTCAGCCGCATCTCGCCGACTACGACGTCACCATTCGCGCTGGTACTCCCCCGCCACAGCCCGAGGCCCGGCACGAAGCTGTACCGCTCGCCGTCCACACCCTCGCTGGGATCCTCGGTCACCTCGAAGCGCAGCATGCTCCACGACCGCAGTACGTTGGCCAGCCGCGCGGCCGTGCCGACGGGGCCATACCATTCGGTGGTCGCGCGGAGCAGGCCATCGGAGGCCGGCTGACTGGTCCATTTCAGGTTGGCCGGTGCCTCGAGGGTCGATGACAGCGCCCATTCGACATGCGGGCACAGTGCGGCCGGAGATGAGTGGACAAACACCACTCCGGTCGTCGCATCGGCGAACTGATTCAATGCGCGCACCTTCACAACACCTCCGGCTCGACGAGGGACGTCTTCCCCAACGGCCTGCGTCGAAATCCGAAAGTTTAGGTACTACAGAGACCAGTGTGCCTTGTGTTACGTGTGTTGCGCCACCTTAGCGCCAAATTGGCCGCGTGTTTGGGCCTTGAGACCAACATTTCCCCTTGTTCGTCGCTCATCCTCGCCCATCGACGGGGTATCGCGCGCGACTTCCGTACGTAAACGAATACAGGTGAAACGATCGGACGACGTCGGACCCAACACTGAGCCTGGTGATCGCTGGGCCTGTAACTGCGGCGCCGAATGAAGCGAGTAGCTACCCGACGACGTAGGCCTGCACACCTGAGGATGCCGATGCTGGAGCAACAAGGACGACGAACCGGTGCTGGGTCTCGCCCCGTCGGCGAGCTGCCCAGTCTGGACGTGCTGGTCGCCGCGACGCCCGCGACGCGTGATCGGGTCGTCGACTTCCTGCGGGCCGCGAGTATCGGCGTTGTCGTCCTATGGCATTGGTCGCTGTCGATCACGCACTGGAATGGCAACGAGCTCGTCATGCCGAACCCGATCGACTACCTGCCGGGCACATGGGCCGCGACGTGGGTACTTCAGGTGATGCCCGTGTTCTTCTTCGTTGGTGGCTACGCCAACCTGGCCGGCTGGGAGGCGATCACCCGCGACGGCGGCGGTGCCGCCAGGTTCCTCGGGGCGCGGATGCGTCGACTGCTGTTGCCACTCCTACCCTTTCTCGCGGTGTGGCTGGTGTTCGACCTCGCAGTGCAGGCCACCGGGCGGCGCAGCGTGCTCGACTGGGGGATCGTGGTCTTCGTCCCACTGTGGTTCATCGGCGTCTACGCCGCCGTCGTCGCCGCGGTGCCGATCACGGCGCGCCTGCATCGGGCATGGGGCTGGCGGGTGCCGCTGATACTCGCTGCGGCGGTTCTCGCTGCCGACGTCCTCCGGCTGGGGCCGGGGTGGGGCGGGGCGGCACCGGGACTGGTTGGCTCAGCGTGCGTGTGGTTGTTCTGCCACCAGCTCGGCTACTTCTGGCGGGACGGCACGCTGGCCGCGGGCGGCTGGCCGCGCGCCGCCGCCGTGGCGGCTGCGGGATTCGCGGCGCTGATCATTCTGACGACGCTCGGTCCCTATCCGCACTCGATGGTTGCCATGCGGGGCGACGACACCAGCAACATGTTCCCGACCACCGCCGCGATCGTGGCACTCGCAACCTTCCAACTCGGCCTGGTGATGCTCGTCCGGTCGGGGCTCAACGCCTGGCTACAACAGCGCGGACCGTGGCGGGCGGTAGTGGGCGCGAATGGCGTCACCATGCCCGTGTTCATCTGGCACATGACCGCACTCGTGGCGTTTTTGTGGTTGTACGAGCGCGCTGGTTTCACGTTGTCCAGCGAGCCGACTACCGAGTGGTGGCTTTCCCGTGGGGTCTGGATCGTCGGTCCCGGCTTGCTGCTCGCCGGTCTGTTGGCCGCGCTGTCCCGTCTCCGGCGCGCGGCGAAATGACAGTCAGCCCGCGAGTTCCGCCGCAACCGTATCGCTCAGCTGTGGCCACAGCGGCTTCGCCCAGTCCCCGAAGGGCCGGTCCGTGAGCACGACACAGGCCGCCGACAGCGCCGGGTCGACCCAGAGGAACGTGCCGGCCTGACCGAAATGACCGAAGGTGCGGGGCGAATTGCTTGTGCCGGTCCAGTGCGGCGCCTTATCGTCGCGCAGCTCGAATCCGAGTCCCCAGTCATTCGGGCGCTGCGAGCCGTACCCCGGTAGCACGCCGGCCAGGCCGGGAAACTGCACCGTCGTCGCGTCCGCAAGCGTCTCCCCCGCAACGAGCTGCGGTGAGAGCAACTCGCTCGCGAACCGGGCGAGGTCCGCAACGGTGGACTGGGCGCCGTGGCCGGCGCTGCCGGTGAGCCCGGAGCCGGTCATCCCAAGCGGCTCGAACACGGCCTGGTCCAGGTACTCCGGAAACTCGATTCCTGTCTCGGTCCCGATCAGGTCGGCAAGCACTTCGAACCCCGCACTCGAGTAGATCCGCTTCGTACCCGGCTCGGCCTGCACCCGCGGCGCATCGAATGCGAGGCCGGAGGCATGGGCGAGCAGGTGCCGCACCGTCGAACCCTCCGGTCCGGCCGGCTGATCGAGTTCGATCGCGCCCTCCTCCACCGCAATCAGCGCGGCGTAGGCGGCAAGCAGCTTGGTGACCGAAGCGAGCGCGAACACCCGCTCGGTGTCACCGACCGTGGCACGCACGCCGTCCGGTGTGACCACCGCGCCGGCGACATTGTCCACCGACCATTCCCGCACCCGATCCAGACTCTGCACGGGTGAAAACCTACCGCTGTCAACGACGAAGGACGGCAGTGCCGGTGGGGCACTGCCGTCCTCGTTGTCCTCCGTGAACGGAAGATTTGTTGCGTTGAACGGAGTGAACGCTTCCGTTCACTCCGCTGAGCTCAGCCGCGGACGATCAGCGATCGGCGTCCGAGTACTTGATGATGCCGCGGATGTTGCGACCCTCGAGCATGTCCTTGTAGCCCTGGTTGACCTCTTCGAGCGAGTAGGTCCGGGTGACCATGTCGTCGAGGTTGAGCTGACCCGACTTGTACAGCTCGAGCAGGAACGGAATGTCCTGACGGGCGTTGCCGCCACCGAAGATGCAGCCCTTGACGGTCTTCTGCAGCATCGACAGCAGGAAGCAGTTCATCTTCACGTCGAAGTCGATCATGTGGCCCATCGCAGTGACGACCACAGTGCCGCCCTTGCTGGTGAGCGTGAGCGCCTCTTCGACGTACTCACCCTTCATCTCACCGACCGTGATGATGGTCTTGTCGGCCATCCGGCCCTCGGTGAGCTCGAACATGCCGCCCATGGCTTCCTGAGCCGAGGCGTAGGTGTGCGTCGCGCCGAACTTTATGGCCTGCTCGCGCTTGAACTCCACCGGATCGATGGCGATCACGCGGCGGGCACCGGAGACGACCGCGCCCTGCAGCGCGCTCATGCCAACACCACCGACACCCATGATGACGACGGTGTCGCCGGCCTTCACGTCGGCGACGTGCGTCGAGGAACCGAAACCGGTCGGCACGCCACAGCCGACGAGCGCTGCGACCTCGAACGGGATGCTCTTGTCGATCTTCACGACGGAGCTCTGGTGCACCGTCATGTACGGCGAGAAGGTGCCCAGGAGGCACATCGGGATGACGTTCTCGCCCTTGGACTGGATCCGGAAGGTGCCGTCGCTGATCGCCTGGCCGGAGAGGAGGCCAGCGCCCAGATCGCACAGCGCCATGTTGCCCGACACGCACGCGGGACAACGGCCACACGACGGCACGAAGGACAGCACGACGTGGTCGCCGACTTCGAGATCGTGAACCTCGGGACCGACCTTGGTGATGACACCGGCGCCCTCATGGCCGCCGATCACCGGGTACGAGGGCATCGGGGTGGCACCGGTGACGATGTGGTGATCCGAATGGCACATGCCGGCCACCTCGAGCTGGATCTGGACCTCACCGGCAACCGGGTCGCCGATCTCGATCTCTTCGATCGACCAGTCCTGATCCACGCCCCACAGGATGGCGCCCTTGGTCTTCATTGCGTTCTCGCCTCTCGGTCGTACTGCTTGTGATTGAACACACTACGACAGAACTGAAACACGTTCTAGTACCAATCGGTAACGCGGGGTCCTGTTTTACCCTCAGACGGCCAGTGACCTGGCCCTTTCGAACAGGCCCAGCGTCAGCTCATGCAGCCGGTCGCCCACCTCCTTGGGGGCCTTCCCGGCAAACGCACGGGCGTGAGTGCCCTCCAGGACGATGCCGAGCTTGAAGCAGGCCAGCACCTGATACCACTCGATGGCGCTCAGGTCGCGATCCGAGTTCGCGGCGTAATGCGCGATGAGTTCCTGCGGGGTCGCGAAACCGCCGTAGGCGGCATACGCCCCCGCAAGCCCGTCGAGGGCCGACTTTCCATCGGGCCAGGTCGCCAGCAGCCAGCCAAGGTCGAGCAGCGGGTCGCCGATCGTCGACATTTCCCAGTCGACGTATGCGGCGAGTTCCGGGCCGTCGTAGCGGAACATCGTGTTCGACATGTGGCAGTCACCGTGCAGGATGCCCGGGCTCCAATTCGTCGGGCGGTTGCGTTCGAGCCAATCGGCGACGTGGTCGATTCCGGGGATGTCCGGGCCGGGGTAGCCCTCATTGCGGGAGTACGTCTCCAGTTCGCCCAGCCAGCGTGACACCTGCCGTTCCAGAAAGGTCTCCGGCTTGTTGCCGTAGTCGCCAAGGCCGACGGCGACGTAGTCGACCGATCCCAGATCGGCGAGTGCCTTCGCCGCGGACAGTCCCATGTCGTGCCGGACGCCGGCGTCCCCGGCATGCAGCGGCGGCATCTCGACGCCTGGGTTGAAGCCTTCGATCGGGCGCATCAGGTAGAAGACCGCACCGTTCATCACCGATTCGTCAGGGCACGCGGCGACCAGTGTCGGCGTGGGTACGTCGGTCTGCGCGAGCGCGGCGAGCAGAATTGCCTCCCGGCGCAGCACCTCATTGCTATTGGGCCGCAGGTACTTCGGCGGGCGCCGCAGCACGAATTCCTCTCCACCGCGGGCAAATCTCAGCAGCACATTCTGCGTGCCGCCGCCGATGGGCGCAACGTTTTCGATCGGACCCGTCGCAAGCCCCTGCTGATCCATCCAGTCCGCGACGATGTCGAAGTCCACGAGCTCCCGATCGACGTCGGCCGGCTGCTGCTGAGTTGACATGGCGCGATTGTGCCGCACCGGCGTGACAGCGCTCACACCGACAGCCCGAATACCGCCGCTCGCGGGGCTCCGATGCAGACCATTCGCGTCCCTCATCGCGGCGGGCGCGTAGGCTTTTCTCCCAATGCGGACGTTGCTGATCGACAATTACGACTCCTTCACCTACAACCTGTTTCAGCTGTTGAGCTCGGTGAACGGAGCCGAACCCGTCGTGGTCCGCAACGACGACGTCGCCGATATTGTGGATCTGGACCTCGACTCATTCGACAACGTCGTGATCTCCCCCGGCCCGGGCCGGCCGGACAACGTCCGCGATTTCGGAATCTCGGCGCAGGTGGTCCGCGAGGCGTCCATTCCCCTGCTCGGCATCTGCCTCGGACATCAGGGCATCGTGGTCGGGGCCGGCGGACAGATCGACCCCGCGCCGACACCGCGGCACGGCTATCTCGACCCGGTCCACCACGACCGCAGCGATCTCTTCGCCGGTGTCCCACAGGATTTCACCGTGGTGCGATACCACTCCCTGTGCGCGATCGAACCGCTCCCAGCCGAGCTCGAGGTCACCGCACGTACCCCGGACGGGGTCGTCATGGCAGTGCGGCACCGGAGTCGCCCGCAATGGGGCCTGCAATTCCACCCCGAGTCGGTCGCCGCTGAGTACGGCGCGACGCTCCTCCGCAATTTCGCCAAACTCACTACAGCACAGGCACTTTCCAACGGATCGAGGCGGCGGCGGACCGAACAGGATTCACGGGCGGCACCGAATCATTCGCGGCCGGACGTGGATGGGCGCACCTACCGTGCCCGCACGCTGCGCCTGGACAGGGCAGTCGATACCGAGGCCACGTTCGACCGACTGTTCGCCGACTCGCCCACGACATTCTGGCTCGACAGCGAGCACGTCGAACCGGGCCTCGACCGCTTCTCGTTCCTCGGCGACGCGTCGGGCCCGCATGCCGAGGTGATCGGTTATGACGTCACCACCACGACCGTGCGGGTACACCGCGACGGTGGCGCCGACGTGCATCACGCGACGATTTTCGACTATCTCTCGGCGGAGCTCGGTCGCCGCAAGATCGATTGCGCACCAATGCCATTCGACTTCACCGGCGGATACGTCGGCTACTTCGGATACGAGACGAAGGCGGATTGCGGATCGCCCAACCAGTTCGAATCCGACGTTCCCGATGCCCGGCTGATCTTCGCGGACCGTTTCGTCGCGGTCGACCACGTCGCCAACGCGACGTATCTCATCGCGCTCGAGCTCGATGACGAACCGGGCTCGGCCACGCAGTGGCTCGACGCAACACGGGACGCGCTGGCCGCGGTGCCCGACTGGTCGAACCCGCCGACACTGTTCGTCGAGCCGGACACCACCGCGGTCGAATCGGCGCTGACCCGCGGACGCGCGCGCTATCTCGACGACATCGCCGCGTGCGATCGCGCACTCCGCTCGGGCGAGTCGTACGAGATCTGCCTGACCGACAGCATGCGGTCCCCTGCGATCACGGCAGGCATCGATTTCTACCGCACGCTGCGGCGCTGCAATCCCGCCCCGTACGCGGCCTACCTGCGCTTTGACGACGTCGAGGTCGCCTGCTCGTCGCCCGAGCGCTTCCTCAAACTCGATCGCTGCGGGGTGGTGGAAAGCAAACCGATCAAGGGCACGGCCGCGCGCGGCGACAACCCGGCCGAGGACGATTTCCTGCGCCGCTCGCTTGCCGCCGATCCGAAGACCCGAGCCGAGAACCTCATGATCGTCGACCTGCTGCGCAACGATCTCGGCCGCGTGTGTGAGATCGGCACGGTGCACGTACCCGAACTGATGGTCACCGAGACCTATGCGACTCTGCACCAACTCGTTTCGACCGTCCGCGGCACGCTGCGCCCGGGACTGAACGCGATCGACGTTCTGCGGGCGTGCTTCCCGGGCGGGTCGATGACCGGCGCACCAAAGCTGCGCACGATGGAGATTCTCGACACCCTGGAAACCGAAGCGCGCGGGGTGTATTCGGGCACGATCGGCTTCCTCGCCCTGAACCGGACGGCGGATCTCAATATCGTCATCCGGACCGCGGTGCGCGCGGGCGGTCAATGGCGGATCGGTGCGGGCGGGGCGATCGTGCTCGATTCGGTCGCGGAGGACGAGTACCACGAGATGGTGCTCAAGGCCTCGGCCGCGGCGCGCGCATGCGTCCCTGCAGCCTCATCCCCCGCTTCGTGAGTGCAAGACTTCCACCCGGGTGCGAAATTTCGGCCCCGTGTACACAATTCGCCCCCGCGAAGGCCCGCCAAACGCGAGCAAAACTTGTTCGAATGGGCAAAGCTTCGCCCCCATTTACACAATTCGCACCCGCGAAGCGCGCCCTAATTCCGGGAAGCGCGCCCTACTTCCTCGAAGCGCGGCCGACCTCCGTGAAGCGCGGCCTACTTCCGCCGCTGTCCGGAACTCCCCTTGCCCTTGCGTGCCGGCGGTTCAGGTTCAGGTTCGGGCTCGGCCGCTAGGCCGGTGACCCTTCCCAGCGTGCCCATGCCCGGGAACTTGCCGACCGTGCGGGCCACGTTGTCCCCCACGGACACCAGTGCCTCGAGCTGCGGGATGAGCCGGTCGAGTGCACCGAACATCGGGTCCATCAATGCCATCATCCGTTCCCACCGGTCGATGGCCTCGTTGAGTCGCTCCAGAGTGCTCGCGAGGTTGTCGATCAGATCGGGGAGTTCGGCGACAAGGCGAGCCGACGCCGGCGGCAGCCGGATCGCGGAGTCGACGGTTGCTCCCGCAGCGGCCTGCGCCGCTTCCGCGGCAGCCTTGGCGGCGGCCTGAGCGGCGGCCAGGATTTCCGCCGGGTTCGGAACCTTGGGGCTCGTCATGCTCGCAACTTTGCCGCACAGACCGGCACCGAACCGGGAATACGCTATTCCCGTGCAGCGATACGAGCGATCGGCATGATCGGCGACCGATGGGGTGTGACGGATGCCGAAATGAGCCGGCCGTACCCGTGCGACGAGTTCGTACCGAATCCGGTGATGGCAGCGTGGCGCGGCGTCACGGTCTACACGACACCCGATCGCGTGTGGCGGTGGATCGTGCAGCTACGACTAGCGCCGTACTCCTACGACTGGATCGACAACCTCGGCCGGCGGTCACCACGCGAGCTGCAACTGCTGCCTGACCCCGTACCGGGGGATGCGTTCACGGCGACCGGCGGTCGGCCGCAGGGCCGCGTCCTCGCGCTGGACCCGGGGCGGCATCTGACGGCCACAATCATGGGGGCAGTCATGTCCTACGTCCTCATACCGGACGGCGCCGACGCGACCCGGCTCGTCCTCAAAGTCGCACAGCCGAAGTGGCGCCTGCTGGGCCCATTCCTCTGTCTCGGGGATCTAGTCATGGCCCGCCGCCAGCTGGCAAACCTCAAACAGCTCGCCGAACGGACCTGACCCGACCGAGCTCAGCGCGCGGGCATCGGCGAGGAGTGCTCCCAGTCCGCAAGGATCGCCCGCAGGGCCGCGAGCAGTGCAATCGGCTGGTCGAGCATCGGATGATGGCCGGCAAGCGGAAGCTCGAACACCGGCGCGCGGCGGCCGAGCAGCTCATACATCTGATCGCCGATGGCCGGAGTCACGAGTCCGAACTGCGATCTGATCAGCGCGACCCGGGCGTCCACCTTGTTCAGCCACTCCGGCCGCGGCATATTGCGGCCGAACATCTGCGGATCGAACTTCCAGCTCCAGCCGCCGGGCACTTCCCGCAGCGACGTCTCGGCAATGTGCGCTAGCACGTATGGCAGGTTGTTTTCCTGCTTCGGCACCGGCTTGAACCGGGCAATCGCCTCGTCGCGGTCGGGATAGACCTTCAGTGGGCCGAAGGCGCGACTGTCCATCGCGGCCTGTTCCTCGGGGCTGAACTCTCGGATCGGCGAATCGAGCACCACGACACCGCCGACGAGGTCGGGCTGGTTGATTGTGGTGTTGAGCGCTACCCAGCCGCCCATGCTGTGCCCGACCAGGATCGGGTTGGGCGGAAGGTCGGCCATCGCGCACACCGCGGCAACCTCCGTCGACCAGTAGTCGAGCGAGTACGCCTCGCGCCGGTCGCTGTCCCCGTGCCCGGACATATCGAGGGCGAGGACACGCCGATCGTCGCCGAGCAGCGGTGCGATGTGGTCCCACCACCGGGAGTTCGCGCTACCGCCGTGCACGAGAACCACCGCGGATTCCGCGTCCTTTGGACCCCAGCACCGCAGCGCGATGCGCGTCCCGTCGACGTCGACGGACGCCTCCTCTGCAGGCTGTGCGATCGCATCCAAGTACCACGCGGGTGCGTCCTGATCGGGAGAGGCGGCGCTGTGCTCCTGCAAGTGCATATCTAGCAGGTAACTCCACATGTCCGGATTGCGCCAAGAAAATCGTTCGCATTGCGAGCTATCTCGCATTGCGCTCCGAACGCAGAAAACCTTTCACCGATTGTCGTGATCACAAATCTCATCTGTTGCGTAATCTGTGATCACAACTTAGGGTGATTGCCATCACACCAACCGTGGGATTCTTAATCTGCAGCTTTGGAGGTACGCCATGCAGAACGCGAGTGGCGGGTTGGAGCAGCGAAATGACGCTCACCCCCTCGACGACGCCCCGCTCTCCCGCTTCCATAAGAAGCTGGCGCTCTACGCCTCGGGTGGGCCCTTCCTCGACGGCTACGTTCTGTCGATAATCGGCGTCGCGCTCGTCCAGATCGGGCCGGCATTCGACATGAGCTCCGCGCAAGAAGGCCTCGTCGGCGCGTCGGCGTTGATCGGTATTTTCCTCGGCGCCTTCCTCGGCGGATGGCTCACCGATATCTTCGGCCGCCAGGTTTTGTTCACGATCGACCTCGCCGCGATCATCCTTTGCTCGATCGCCCAGTTCTTTGTCGGTGACGTGTTCTGGCTGATCGTGTTGCGACTGTTGATCGGAATGGCCGTAGGTGCCGACTATCCGATTGCCACCTCACTATTGGCCGAATTCTCACCGCGCAAGTGGCGCGGCCCGCTCCTCGGAGCGTTCGTCTCCATGTGGTTTGTCGGAGCCGCCTCCGCCTACATCGTCGGCGAAGCACTCCTGCACTTCGAGAATGGCTGGCGCTGGATGCTGGCCAGCGCCGCAGTGCCCGCCATCATCATCGTTCTACTTCGGCTCGGTACACCGGAGTCGCCGCGCTGGCTGATGAAGAAGGGCCGCATCGACGAGGCAAACAGCGTGCTGCGCAAGGTATTCGGGCCCAACGTGAGCGTGGACGATCTCCCCGAGGAGATCAACGAGAACATCCGCGTCAGCGCTCTGCTCAAGTCGGGCTACGGCAAGCGGATGGCCTTCATCACGATCTTCTGGACCTGCTCTATCGTTCCGCTGTTCGCCGTCTACGCGTTCGGACCGAAGATCCTCGGCGCACTCGGGCTCACCGGCAATCTCGCGCAGGTCGGATCGGCCTTCATCACCATCATGTTCCTCGTCGGTTGCCTCGTGGGCCTGTTCCTCGTCAACCGCGCCGGACGCCGTCCACTGATCATCCACAGCTTCATCTGGGGCGGTCTTGCACTCCTGCTGCTGGGCCTGTTCACCAACTCGTCGGCATGGGTTGTGTTGGCCCTCTTCGCTACCTACGCCGTCGCGATCGGTGGCACCCAGATCCTGCAGTGGATCTACCCGAACGAGCTCTTCCCCACCGAGATCCGCGGATCGGCCGTCGGCCTCTCGTCCTCGCTCAGCCGCATCGGCGCAGCACTCGGCACGTACCTCGTCCCGGTCTCGCTGACCCACCTCGGCACGGGTACGACGATGATCATCGGCGGCGTCATAACCCTCGTCGGCGCCGGAGTCTCGGTCATGTGGGCGCCGGAAACCCGCGGACTCACCCTGGGCGAATGCTCGTCGGTTGACGGGCCGGTAGCCCGCACCGCCGCGCACGCCGCCTGACAATCCCCTTCCCCGGTTCGTGAATGACGCGCCACCGCGTCATTCACGAACCGAGTTTCACCACCAGAAACGAGCAATTCGAATGACCCAGACCATCGAACCCGCCACCTACGAAGTGCACCGCGGTGAGGTCACTCCCCTGGTTTCCGAGTCCGACCTCCCCGCCACGGGCCATTTCATCGCCAATCAGTTCACGGCCGACGCCGGACGTGACCGGATAGATGTCGTCAACCCTGCGGACGGATCGGTTGTCAGTACGGTCATCGTGGGCACCGAGGAAGACGTCGATCGTGCTGTCGCCGCTGCGCTTGCCGCCCAAAGCGATTGGGCACGATTGGTCCCCAAGGAACGCGCCGAGATCCTGCACCGGATCGCCGACCGGGTCGTAGACAACGCCGACCTGCTGGCACGGCTCGAGTCGGCAAACACCGGTAAGCCGTTGCCGGTGTCGCACGACGACATCGCACAAACGATCGACACGTTCCGCTTCATGGCAGGCGCAGCACGGTCGACAACCTCGCAGGCGGCCGCCACGTACTCCGAAGGCCATCTGTCCGTTGTTTTGCGCGAGCCGCTCGGCGTCATCGGCGTCGTCACCCCGTGGAACTATCCCCTGCTCATGGCGGCGTGGAAGATCGCGCCGATCCTCGCGGCCGGCAACACCATGGTGATCAAGCCATCCGAGCAGACACCCCTCACCACGTTGAAATTCGCCGAACTCGTCGCGGATCTGCTCCCAGCCGGCGTGTTCAACGTCGTCACCGGCCGCGGCTCGGTCGTTGGTAGCCGCCTGTCCGGGCACCCGCAGATCGACATGATCGCCCTGACTGGCTCGGTCGGTAGCGGAAAGGCTGTGGCGCGCAGCGCTTCCGAGTCCCTCAAGCGAGTACACCTCGAGCTCGGCGGCAAGGCGCCGGTCGTCATCTTCGACGACGCTCGCCTCGACGAAGCCGCCTCGGCGCTGCGCACGGCAGCATTCTGGAACGCGGGCCAGGAATGCGGTGCCGCATGCCGGGTACTCGTCCATGAATCGGTCGCGGCCCGGTTTACCGAACTCCTCGTCGAAGCAGTCGGATCTCTCGTGGTGGGTGAACCCGGCGGCGGCGAGACCATCGAGATCGGCCCCATGATCTCCGAGGCCCACTACGACCGGGTGTGCGGATATCTCGACCGAGCCCGCGAACAGGGAATCCGCGCCGCGATCGGCGGGACACCGCTCCCCGGAGCCGGATACTTCATCGCACCAACCGTTTTCGTCGACGTTCCCGACGGCGCAGAGTGCTCGCGCGAGGAGATTTTCGGACCCGTCGTGACCATCGAAACGTTCACCGATGAGGACGACGCCATCGCGCGCGCGAACGGCACGCCGTACGGCCTCGCGGCATCGGTGTGGACCGAGAACGCACGCCGCGCACACGACGTCCCGTCGCGACTGGACTTCGGCACCGTCTGGGTCAACGACCACCTCGTGCTTGCCAGCGAAGTGCCATGGGGTGGCTTCAAGGGATCGGGCTACGGCCGCGACCTGTCCATCTACGCGCTCGACGACTACTCGCGCACCAAGCATGTGATGCACAACCAGCAACGATGACAACCCATCCGTTGGACGATGCGCCGCTCGGCGCCTTCCACAAACGTTTGGCGCTGGGTGCATCGGGCGGCCTGTTCCTCGACGGCTATGTCCTGTCGATCATCGGTGCAGCGCTCGTCCAACTCGACGATCAGTGGCACTTGTCCGCGTCCGAACAGGGCCTGATCGGCGCATCCACGCTCGTCGGAATCCTGATCGGCGCTCTCGTCGGCGGCTCGCTCATCGACCGCTACGGACGGCGGACGCTCTTCAGGCTCGACCTCATCGCGGTCGTCGCGTGCTCGGTGACGCTGTTCTTCGCACCGAATGTCTGGTGGGTGATCGCGTTACGCCTGCTGATAGGAACCGCGATCGGCGCCGACTATCCCACCGCGGGGTCGATGCTCTCCGAGTTCGCCCCGCGCAAGTACCGCGGGCCACTGTTCGGATTCTTCGTCACCATGTGGTTCGTCGGCGCCGCGACGGCCTACATCGTCGGCGAGGCGCTCTCCCGAACCGGCGAGAGTGGTTGGCGGTGGATGCTCGCCAGCGCGGCAGTGCCCGCAACGCTCGTTGTGCTCGCCCGTCTTGGCATGCCGGAATCTCCGCGCTGGCTGGCTGGGAAGCGGCGGTTCGACGAGGCCAACGTGGCTTTGCAGAAGGTACTGGGAACCGGCGTATCGGTCGCCGACCTCAACGACGAAGTCCACGGGAAGGTGGACCTGCGATCGCTGCTCCGGTCCGGCTACGGCAAACGCATCGCATTCGTCACCATCTTCTGGACCTGCGCGATCATTCCGTTGTTCGCCATGTATGCCTTCGCGCCGTCCATTCTCGGCGAGATGGGATTCGAAGGGGATGTTGCACGGCTCGGTTCGGCAGTGATCACTCTGCTGCTCTTGGTCGGTTGCGTGATCGCGGCGTTCTTGGTCAACCGAATGGGCCGACGTCCCTTGCTCATTCACAGTTTCTTGTGGTCGGGCATCGCATTGGGACTGATCGGCACATTCTCCGGCGCACCCACCTTCGCCGTAATGGGACTGTTCGCGGCCTACGCCCTCCTGATCGGCGGCACGCAGATCATGCAGCAGGTGTACCCCAACGAGCTGTTTCCGACCGAGATACGTGGTGTCGCTGTCGGTCTCGCCTCGTCGCTGAGTCGTATCGGCGCGGCGTTCGGCACTTTTCTCGTGCCCTGGTCCCTTGTGTCACTCGGGGCCGCCACAACGATGCTCATAGCCGCAGCCATCACCCTTGCGGGCGCGACTGTTTCGCTGCGCTGGGCGCCGGAGACGCGCGGACTCACACTCGCGGAGAGCGCGGCTCTCGGTCGTCACCCGACACCACGGGCCGACGTTCACGCTCGATAGCCGGATGTCTTACGGAGCGGCCGGCGGCTGTGCCGCCAACAGCCCCTTGATGCGGCTGGTCGCGTCGACGAGCGATGCGTCGTTGACCGCCGCAGCGGCATCCGCGTCGTTCTTGCGTGCGGCCGCGATCAGATCGAGCTGGTACTTCCACACCGCATCGTCTGCAACCGAATAGTCTTGTCCGACCAGCTTGTAGGCACGGCTGCGGTTCCACAGTGTGCGAATCAACTCCACCAGAACGGGATTACCCGAGGCCTGGTACAGGATCGTCAGCAAGGACTCGTCGAGGTCGAGTGAGGCAGCCACCCGCCCCTCGGCCAGCGCCACTCGCATCGCGTCGTAGTCGGCCGCCATCCTGTCGCAATCCTCGGGAGTAATCCGTTCGGCGCCGGCGCGCGCCGCCTCGACCTCCAGTACGCGGCGAACGTCGTAGACGTGCACGAGCTCCTCGAGCGTCAAGCCCTTCACGACCGCACCCTTGTGCGGCGATCGTTCAGCCAGCCCGGCTTCTTCCAGTCGCCGGATTGCCTCGCGTACCGGGAGCACGCTGGTGCCGACCTGCGCCGCGAGATCTCGGACCTTCAGCCGTGAACCCGCAGGCAGATCGCCACTCATGATCGCCTCGTAGATCGCCGAGTAGACCTCGTCGGTCAGAAGTGTGGGCTCTGCCCGCCTGGATATGACCACAGATCACATCGTACCGACTGCTGTTTCATGTGATCCAATTAACGCTCACGCTTGTGTGATCTGTAATCACATCTTAGACTCAGGGCATGGAACCGAGTCGTTCAGCCGCATGCTCGAAGGCTGACGGTCGTTCGATTCGGAGATCGGCGCGATTCGGCGCACGCCGGGACTTCCTGTCCCGGGCGCAGGCAATCCACCGAAACAGTCAGCTCAATTGCTCTTGATCAACGAGGAGGACAGTCCATGAAGGACGTCGTGATCGTCGGAGGCGGTATCGCCGGTCTGGCCGCCAGTTGGCGGCTTCGCCATTGGGACACTGTCCTGCTCGAATCGGGAGATCGCGTCGGCGGTCGCATCCGGTCGGAGCGCCGCGGGCCGTACTTCATGAACTGGGGTGGCCACGTCTACGCCGGTGGAAATTCGCGGACCTCATGGCTGCTGAACGACACCGGCGTCGACTCTGTCGCCGTCCCCGGCTCCCTCTCCGGACTGGCCGTGAACGGCAAGCTGCTGGTGAAGGGCCGTATCGAGAGCTACCCGTTCCGCATTCCGATGTCGTGGTCCTCGCGGATGGGCCTGATGAAGACAGGCGCGAAAGTCGGTCTCGCCGTTGCCAAATACGCGAAGATCGTCGGGCTCCGCGACGGTGAAGACGAAGCCTCGCGCCAGCAGCGCGTCTACAACTTCATGAATGACCGCTCCTTCACCGACTATGTCGGCGAACTCCCGGAAGATGTTGAGGCGCTTTTCAAGCCGACCATCACCCGTTCCTCGGCCGACCTCGACGAGATCTCTGCCGGCGCCGGCGTCGGATACTTCAGCCTCGTCTGGAACATCGGCGCGGGACTGAGCCAGAGCATTGTCGGCGGACCGTCGACCCTGACCGAGAGCATCGCCGCCGCGTTGTCCGATCGCGTGCAACTGAATTCGGCGGTCGAAGAGATCGTGCACAAGAAGAACTCGGTCGTGGTCCGCTATCGCCAGGCCGGCATCGAGCGCGAAGTCGAAGCCCGCTGCGTCGTACTCGCGACACCCGCGACCGTGAGCCATCGCGTTGCCGTCGACCTCGACGCCGACATCCGCGACGCGCTCTCGCAGGTCAAGTACGGGCCCTACGTCAGCGCCGCGTTCCTGACCAACGAAACCGAACGGCAGGTCTGGGACGACTCTTACGCCATCGCGACACCCAAGCGGTCATTCAACGTGATGCTCAATATGTCGAACGTCGTCCGCGGCTACGAGCGCGAACGGCAGCCCGGCAGCAGCATCATGACCTTCTCCCCCGCCAGCCTTGCCCGTCAGCTCCTCGAACTCGACGACGACGGAATCCGCGAGACATACCTGCGCGATCTCGACCAGATCCTGCCGGGCTTCTCGGACAAGGTCGTCGAGGCCGAGATCCAGCGTTGGCCGACCGGCGCGCCGTATTGCTTCCCGGGCCGCGCGAAGCTGCAGCCCACGCTGACCCGGCGCGGTGGCCGTGTGTTCCTGGCCGGCGATTACCTCGGCACGCTCTACACCGAAACCGCCATCGGCACCGGATTGGCCGCCGCTCAGGACGCACAGAGCCTGCTGGCCACGGATCGCCAGCGCGGAATCTCCGCAGCCGAGCTGCCCATGGCCGTCGGCCGTTGACACCACCAACCTCCCCATACTTCCCACTCAAGGAGAATCATGTCCTCGCAACTCAGCGGCGTATTAGTCGCGCTCGCAACACCATTCGCAGCCGACGGCCGCATCGATGAGGATCTGCTGCGGCGCCTCGTCGACCGCACCATCGACGGCGGCGTCGACGGCGTCGTCGCCTGCGGATCGACCGGAGAGTTCGCCGCGATGACCAACGCGGAACGGCGATTCGTCGTCGAGACCGTTATCGACCAGGTCGCCGGACGTGTCCCCGTCGTCGCCGGAACCGGCGCGGTGAGCACCGCCGAGGCCATCGAACTCACGCGCCACGCCGAGGCCGCAGGCGCATCGGTCGTCATGGTCGTCGCGCCCTACTACGAGCCGCTCACCATGGACGAGACCCTCGACTACCTGCGGACTGTCGCGGGCGCCGTGAAGATCCCGGTCATGCTGTACAACATGCCCGCCGCAACCGGGGTCAACATGACCCCCGATGTGGTCGGCCAACTCGCCCGCGAGGTCGACAACATCCGCTACATCAAGGACACCAGCGGGGATATGGCCCAGGCCGGCCAACTCATTCACAACTACGGCGATGTCATCTCAACCTTCGTTGGCTGGGACAGTTACCTGCTCGCGGCGCTCACCGAGGGAGCCGCTGGTGTGATGGCT
>NZ_LRRB01000079.1 GCF_001646865.1 Aldersonia kunmingensis
GAGAATGCGTTTGCCGGCGACCTCGCCGAGCAGCTGCACGTCACCTTCGTGCAAAGCCTCCGGGCACCAGATGAACTCGCCATGTTCCGAGTCGACACCGAGGAACGCGGCGTGCTCGCGGTGGTATTCGTCCGCGTCGGCGTCCCACCAGAGCCGGTTTGCGCGTGCGCTGGCGAGCGAGTCGACCCGGGTGCGGCCTACCGATACGGTGCCGAGGCTCGCCTCGGTTCCGGTCGCGAGGCTCGGGTGAATCCCGCCTTCGGAGCCTGCCTCGGCTTCGTCTGCGACACGCGCCTCGGTGTTATTTTCGCGGCTCGCCGCAGTGGTTGTCGGTCGATCCTCGGACATGCGGCATACAGTAGTGCGGCGGCCTCGGCCGCTTACCGCACCGATGTTTCTGCAGCGGTGCGGTGTCGGTTTGCCCAGCTCGATGGGGTTCACGTACCCTGATTTGGCGGTGTATTTTGCGCTGCCCGCATCCTCGGGCCGCGTCGAATCGTCCGTCGGAGCCACCCGGTTCCGCGGGGGTCACCGTGCAACACCCGTACGGATGCCGTTGACGCAGGTTAACGGCGTGCGTGCTATGTCCGACCGAACGTCCACCTACCGAC
Source organism: Aldersonia kunmingensis (assembly GCF_001646865.1). Lineage (GTDB taxonomy): Bacteria > Actinomycetota > Actinomycetes > Mycobacteriales > Mycobacteriaceae > Aldersonia > Aldersonia kunmingensis. The sequence goes on from NZ_LRRB01000079.1 coordinate 612, forward strand.
CTACAACTTGTCCGGAGCAACTCAACACATGCCCTCTTCTACAGTCACCTCGCCGCAGGTAGCCATCAACGACATTGGCTCCGCCGAGGACTTCCTCGCCGCCATCGATAAGACCATCAAGTACTTCAACGATGGCGACATCGTGGAAGGAACCATCGTCAAGGTCGACCGCGACGAGGTTCTGCTCGACATCGGTTACAAGACCGAAGGTGTCATCCCGTCTCGGGAACTCTCCATCAAGCACGACGTCGACCCCAACGAGGTCGTTTCCGTGGGCGATGAGGTCGAAGCCCTGGTCCTCACCAAGGAGGACAAGGAAGGCCGCCTGATCCTGTCGAAGAAGCGTGCTCAGTACGAGCGCGCTTGGGGCACCATCGAGGAGCTCAAGGAAAAGGACGAGGCCGTCAAGGGCACCGTCATCGAGGTCGTCAAGGGCGGCCTGATCCTCGACATCGGCCTGCGCGGCTTCCTGCCGGCTTCCCTCGTTGAGATGCGCCGTGTCCGCGATCTGCAGCCGTACGTCGGCAAGGAGATCGAGGCCAAGATCATCGAGCTCGACAAGAACCGCAACAACGTGGTTCTGTCGCGTCGCGCGTGGCTCGAGCAGACCCAGTCCGAGGTCCGCAGCGAGTTCCTGCACCAGCTGCAGAAGGGCCAGGTCCGCAAGGGCGTCGTGTCCTCGATCGTCAACTTCGGTGCGTTCGTCGATCTCGGCGGCGTCGACGGTCTGGTGCACGTTTCCGAGCTCTCCTGGAAGCACATCGACCACCCGAGCGAGGTCGTTCAGGTTGGCGACGAGGTCACCGTCGAGGTCCTCGATGTCGACATGGACCGCGAGCGCGTGTCGCTGTCGCTGAAGGCGACCCAGGAAGACCCGTGGCGTCAGTTCGCCCGCACCCACGCGATCGGTCAGATCGTGCCGGGCAAGGTCACCAAGCTGGTTCCGTTCGGCGCGTTCGTTCGCGTCGAGGAGGGCATCGAGGGCCTGGTGCACATCTCCGAGCTGGCCGAGCGCCACGTCGAGGTGCCGGACCAGGTTGTGGCCGTTGGCGACGACGCGATGGTCAAGGTCATCGACATCGACCTCGAGCGTCGCCGCATCTCGCTGAGCCTCAAGCAGGCCAACGAGGACTACCACGCCGAGTTCGACCCGTCGAAGTACGGCATGGCCGACAGCTACGACGACCAGGGGAACTACATCTTCCCCGAGGGCTTCGATCCCGAGACCAACGAATGGCTCGAGGGCTTCGAGAAGCAGCGTGACGAGTGGGAGTCGCGCTACGCCGAGGCGGAGCGTCGTCACAAGATGCACACCGCTCAGATGGAGAAGATGGCCGCCGACGAGGCCGCCGAGGCGACCGCCGCGGCGAACTACTCCTCGGGTGGCGGCGACGGCGAGGGCGCAGGCCCGAGCCGTACGTCCGAGTCGGCCGGTGGCTCCTTGGCCAGCGATGCCCAGCTTGCCGCGCTTCGCGAGAAGCTGTCGGGCAACGCCTGATTCGCAGCCCCCAGGGCACTGACAGAAACTCCCCGGTTCCATCGGAACCGGGGAGTTTCTGCATCTGCGGAGCGAATCGTCATCGCTTCGTTTTGACAATGATTTTCATTATCGTGTTGGATCGGAGGTATGCGACTTCCTGGCAGGTTCCCGATCCTTTTCGTAGCGTTGCCAATCGCGCTGACCGCGTGCGGCTCCACCGATGCGTCCGAGCCGACTCCCGCGACCACGACGGCGGCGGCGCCGGTCGAGCAGGGCGCCGCTACGCCGCGACTCGCGCTCAGCTACGACGGGGGCGTGCTCGTCGTCGATGCGGCATCGCTCGAACCGGTGGCCGACATTCCCGTCGACGGGTTCATCCGGCTCAACTCGGCAGACGATGGCAGGCACGTCTTCGTCTCCGAGTCGAGCGGCTTCCGGGTGCTGGACTTGGGTACTTGGACCAGGGGACACGGCGACCACGGGCACTACTACACAGCGACTCCGCAGCTCACCGACACGCGGTTCGGCGGAAGCGAACCGGGCCATGTGGTGCCGCACGACGAGAGGATCACGCTGTTCAGCGACGGCACCGGCCAAGTCGATGTCGTGAAACCTGCCGATCTGGCGCGTGGTGACACGAACGCGGCGAGTTTCACCGTGCCCCAACCACATCACGGTGTCGCGGTGTACCGCGCGGACGGCACCGTCGTCGTTTCGGTCGGCGACGAGCAGACACGAAACGGCATCGCGATCCTCGACGCCAACCAGACCGAGATCGCGAGCACGACGGCCTGCCCGGGTGTCCACGGCGAGGCTGCCGCGGTTGGCGGGGCGCTCACGTTCGGCTGCGAGGACGGAATACTTGTCGTGCGTGGCAACGACATTCGCAAGATTGCCAGTCCCGACTCTTACGGCCGGATCGGCAATCAGGCCGGCCACGACGACTCGCCGATTGTCCTGGGGGACTACAAGACCGATGCGGAGGCCGAACTCGAACGGCCCAACCGGTTCAGCCTGACGGACACCAGCACGGGGACAGTGCGGATTATTCCGTTCCCGGCGAGTTACAGCTTTCGTTCACTCGAACGTGGACCCCGCGGCGAAGCGGTGATTCTCGGGACCGATGGTGCCCTGTATGTCTACGATCCGATCGGCGGCAATCAGATCGCTCGACACCCGGTGATCGATGCCTGGACCGAACCCGACGAATGGCAGTCACCGATGCCGAACGTCCACGTTCAGGACGGTGTTGCATACGTTGCGGATCCCGTGGCACGGACGCTGACGGCTGTCGATCTCGGCACGGGTGAGCAGCGCACGAAGAAAGACATGCCACACACGACGATCGAACTAACCGGTGTCAGCGGCTGATCGAGTGCGCGGAAGTTCAGGAAGTGGCCGGAGCCGGAATCCAGTGCGGCGAGGTCGACGACACGTAGCGCTTGCGGAAGGCCGCGAGGCTGTGTCGGGCGGGTCGCACCAGCGCGGTGAACCAGTTGCGGTGGTGGACCGCTAGTGCGGCAGCGACGGCGGGAAACTGGAGGCAGTGCACAGTGCCGGGCACGTCGACTCGGTGTCGGCCGATATGGCGGGCGTTGCGCCGAGTTGTGCTTCGCATCCGAGTTCCTTAGCTCGATCGTGGACGCCTAGAACGTAACCGACTCGCCGGTCAGTTGAGCGGATTTGGCACCTGCGCGCTATTCGGCGTGTTGGGGTGCGAGACTGGCCCGGTGTTGAGAATCGGCCTCACAGGAGGCATGGGCGCCGGGAAATCGACGGTTGCTGCAGCGCTCGCCGAGCGCGGCGCGGTCATCGTGGATGCCGACCGGATTGCGCGCGAGGTCGTGGAGCCGGGCACGCCCGGGCTCGCGGCCCTCGTCGAGGCTTTCGGTGAAGACATCCTGCAGACCGATGGCAGCCTCGACCGGCAGGCACTGGCGAACAAGGCCTTCGCCGACGATGAGGCGCGCAAGACGCTCAATTCGATCACCCATCCGCTGGTCGGTACGCGCGTGATGGAGCTGATCGAACAGGCGCCAGCGGATTCCGTTCTGGTACAGGACATTCCGCTGCTCGTCGAGAACGGCATGGGCCCGGTGTTCAAGCTGGTCATCGTGGTCGGTGTGGACGTCGAGGAGCGGGTTCGCCGACTCGTCGCCTACCGCAACATTGCCGAGGACGACGCGCGCGCCCGGATCGCAGCGCAGGCCACGGATGAGCAGCGGCGTGCTGCGGCCGACGTGTGGCTGGACAATAGCGGTCCGCAGGAAGCGGTCGAGGCCGAGGTGGCGAAGCTGTGGGAGGACCGCCTCGCACCGTTCGAACGCAATGTGCGTGAACGCCGTACCGCGCCGATCCGCAACGTGTTGGTGCCGCACGATCCCGAGTGGGCGGGGCAGGCCGCGCGGATGATCGAGCGGCTGCGTCTCACATGTGGTGACTTCGCGATCCGGGTCGACCACGTCGGCTCGACCTCGGTTCCGGGTATCAGTTCGCGCGATTCGCTCGACATCCTGATCAGCGTCAAGGACCTGCAGACCGCCGACGCGCTCGCCGAACCGTTGGCCGAGGCCGGTTTCCCGGGGGTCGAGTCGGTGACGTCCGAGGCGCCGAAACCGGCGTACGGCGTTGGTGGCGAGGCCGATCCGGCGCTCTGGGTCGAGCGGGTGCACGGCAGCGCCGATCCCGGGCGGCCGGCCCGGATTCACCTGCGGGTGGATGGTTGGCCCGGACAGCGCTTCGCATTGCTGCTGCGCGACTGGCTGCGCGCCAACCCCGACGAGCGTGCAATTTTCCAGGCAGCGAAGCATCGCGCTCGCGCGGACGCCGAGGTGGCCTACGATCAGGCGCTCGCGCCGTGGTTCGACGGCGCCTACACCCGCAGCGAGGACTGGGCACAGCGCACCGGGTGGGACATCAGCGCCAGCTGATCGGCATTCCAACCGAGGCCAGCCACGCACCGAGGTCGTACCGGTTTCGCGCCAGTCCGTCGAGCGCGCGCACCGCATTGTCGACGGCCAGCGTCGATTCAGCTGTGGTCAGGAGACCTGCCGCGCGGGCATCGAAGAGTTCGTCGACATCGATCAGCTCGGCATCGCGTCCGGTGCGAATCACGATGTCGAGGTAGTGATCCACCGACGTCCACTGTGTCTCACCGGACCGGAAGATCCCCACGTCGAGGTAGTGGTCCTGGTCGCGGGCGTGCTCCGCGACGAAGTGGAAGATCGAGGCACGCAATCCCAAGTCGGGCAGCAGCCACGATTCGAGGTAATGGAACTTGGCGTGGTCGGAGCTGCGCGCCATGTAGAGACCCCACGGCTCGACTCGGTACTCGTCGACCCGGCGCACAAAGCCCTTCGGATCGGTGTTGGTCATCGCGGCCAGATCGAAGACTTCGACCTTGGGCCGGTGGACCGGGTTCTCGGCGGGCGCCATGCGAGACAAGGTACAGCTGGGACCGGGCGCAGCCGGACGTCCGGACGGTGTCGGTGAGTCGTCCTACCCTGGTGCCATGGCCTTTGCGACCGAGTACCCGCCGGATGCCCCTCGCGCTCACTCCGAGTTCCGGCCGGTGGGCGAAATCGAGCGCTCCGAGGCTCGATTCGAGGTGGTCAGCGAGCATCAGCCGGCCGGCGACCAGCCCGAGGCGATCAATGCTCTGCAGCGGCGTCTCGAAGCGGGGGAGAAGGACATCGTCCTGCTCGGTGCGACCGGTACCGGTAAGTCTGCGACGACTGCCTGGCTGATCGAGCGCGTTCAGCGGCCCACCCTGGTGATGGCACCGAACAAGACGCTTGCTGCCCAGTTGGCCAACGAGTTGCGGGAGATGTTGCCCAACAACTCGGTCGAGTACTTCGTCTCGTATTACGACTACTACCAACCAGAGGCGTACATCGCGCAGACCGATACGTATATCGAGAAGGACAGCTCGATCAACGATGACGTCGAGCGACTCCGGCACGCCGCGACGTCGAACCTGCTGTCGCGTCGAGACGTCGTGGTGGTCGCGTCGGTTTCCTGCATCTACGGCCTCGGCACGCCGCAGTCGTACCTTGATCGCTCGGTGCAGCTCGAAGTCGGCGTCGACGTCGATCGGGACGCACTCCTGCGGCTGCTCGTCGACGTGCAGTACACCCGCAACGACCTCTCGTTCACCCGGGGATCGTTCCGCGTGCGCGGCGACACCGTCGAGATCATCCCCTCTTACGAGGAGCTCGCGGTACGGATCGAGTTCTTCGGCGACGAGATCGAGGCGCTGTACTACCTGCACCCGCTCACCGGTGAAGTCGTGCGCCAGGTCGACGCACTGCGCATCTTCCCGGCCACGCACTACGTCGCGGGTCCGGAGCGAATGGAACGCGCGGTACGCGATATCGAGGCCGAACTCGAGCAGCGGCTGTCCGACCTGGAGAACCAGGGCAAGCTCCTCGAGGCGCAGCGCCTCCGGATGCGGACCCAGTACGACCTCGAGATGATCCGCCAGGTCGGATTCTGTTCGGGCATCGAGAACTACTCGCGTCATATCGACGGCCGCGAAGCCGGGTCCGCGCCGGCCACGCTGATCGACTACTTCCCAGACGACTTTCTGCTCGTGATCGATGAGTCGCATGTGACGGTGCCGCAGATCGGCGGTATGTACGAGGGCGATATGTCGCGCAAGCGGAACCTGGTCGAGTACGGGTTCCGGCTGCCGAGCGCCGTCGACAACCGCCCACTCACGTGGGAGGAGTTCGCGGACCGGATCGGCCAGACGGTGTACCTGTCGGCCACGCCGGGGCCGTACGAACTCGGGCAGGCCGGCGGCGAGTTCGTCGAGCAGGTGATCCGGCCGACCGGCCTGGTCGATCCGCAGGTTGTCGTAAAGCCCACCAAGGGACAGATCGACGATCTCGTACACGAGATTCGGGAACGCGCGGAACGCGACGAGCGGGTGCTCGTCACCACGCTGACCAAGAAGATGGCCGAAGACCTCACCGACTACCTTCTCGGACTCGGCATCCGGGTGCGGTATCTGCACTCCGAGATCGACACCCTGCGCCGGGTCGAGCTGCTGCGTCAGCTGCGCCTCGGCGAGTACGACGTGCTCGTCGGCATCAACCTCTTGCGTGAGGGTCTCGACCTTCCGGAGGTCTCGCTCGTCGCGATTCTCGACGCCGATAAGGAAGGCTTCCTGCGCAGCAGCACGAGCCTGATCCAGACCATTGGCCGCGCGGCGCGAAACGTGTCCGGCGAGGTCCACATGTACGCGGACAAGATGACCGACTCGATGCGGCACGCCATCGACGAGACCGAGCGCAGGCGCGAGAAGCAGGTCGCCTACAACAAGGCAAACGGTATCGACCCGAAACCGTTGCGCAAGAAGATCGCCGACATTCTCGACCAGGTCTATCGGGAGGCCGAGGACGTCGCTGTGGGCGGCTCGGGTCGCAACGCGAGTCGCGGCCGCCGGGCCCAGGGCGAGCCCGGCAAGGCGGTCAGCGCCGGGGTGTACGAGGGCCGGGACGTGAAGTCGATGCCACGGGCGGAACTCGCGGACCTGGTCAAGGAACTCACCGACCAGATGATGAACGCGGCACGCGATCTCCAATTCGAGCTCGCCGGGCGATTGCGCGACGAGATCGCCGACCTCAAGAAAGAATTGCGTGGGATGGACGCCGCCGGAGTCAAGTGAATCAATATCATGGATGGCCTTGCGATAGTCGGACGTCCTTGCAATTGATCGCGCTGCGCCGGTAGAAATAGCTGACATCCATCGTTGAGTGAGAGGTATCCCACGTGTATCCAGGGACTTGGGCGGCGAAGACTCCTAACAAACCGGCGATGGTCATGGCCGGTTCGGGCGCCACTCTGACCTATGCCGAACTCGACGAGCGGAGCATCCGCCTCTCGCGGTATCTGCATGACCAGGGTTTGCGCAAGGGCGACGTGGTCGCACTGCTGTCGAACAACCGCCTCGAAACCTACGAGGTGTACTGGACCGCACTGCGTTCCGGTCTCTACATCACGGCGGTCAACCACAACCTCGCTCCGGCCGAGGCGGCCTACATCGTCTCCGACTGCGGCGCCAAGGCTCTGATCGTCTCCGGCGAGAAGCGTGAACTCGTCGAAGGAATGACCGACATCGACGCCTCGATCCGGCTCGCCTTCGGCGGTGAGGTCGCAGGGTACGGCGACTACGAAGCGGCACTTGCCGGCGCGTCTGCAGAGCCGCTGCCCGAGCAGCCGCATGGTGAGGACCTGCTGTACTCCTCGGGTACGACCGGGCGCCCCAAGGGCATCAAGCTGCCGCTGCCCGAGTTCGCCGTCGACGAGCCCGGCTACCCGTACGTGATGATCTTCGGCGGCCTCTACGGCTTCGATACCGACACCGTCTACCTCTCGCCCGCGCCGGTGTATCACGCTGCGCCCCTGCGCTTCGGCGGCGTCGTACACGCGCTCGGCGGCACGCTGGTGATGATGGAGCACTTCGATGCCGAGGCTGCGCTCGCGGCGATCGCCAAGTACGGCGTCACGCACACCCAGATGGTGCCGACCATGTTCATCCGCATGCTCAAGCTGCCGGACGAGCAGCGTGACAAGTACGACGTGTCGTCGCTTCGGTGCGTCGTGCACGCCGCGGCGCCGTGTCCGGTCGAGGTCAAGCAGCGGATGATCGACTGGTTCGGGCCGATCGTGCACGAGTACTACGCGAGCACCGAGGCGAACGGCGCCACCTTCATCGATGCCGAGCGCTGGCTCACCCACCCGGGCAGCGTCGGCACCGCACTGCTCGGCGTGATCAAGGTCTGTGACGAGGACGGCAACCTGCTGCCGGCAGGCGAGATCGGCACGATCTACTTCGAGCGCGAAGACAAGGGTTTCGAATACCACAACGACCCGGCGAAGTCTGCGTCCACGCGTCATCCGGAGCACGAAAACTGGACTACCGTGGGCGATCTCGGTTACGTGGACGAAGAGGGCTACCTCTACCTCACCGATCGCAAGGCATTCATGATCATCTCCGGCGGGGTGAACATCTACCCGCAGGAGGTCGAGGACCTGTTCAGCCTGCACCCGAAGGTGCTCGACATCGCGGTGCTCGGCCTGCCGGACGAGGACATGGGCGAGCGCGTCGTTGCGGTCGTGCAGGTCGGCCCGGGCGTCGAGTCCGGCCCCGAACTGGCCGAGGAACTGCGTGGCTACGCCCGCGAGCGGATCGCGCACTACAAGGTGCCGCGGGAGTTCCACTTTGCCGAGCAGCTTCCGCGCACGCCGACGGGAAAGCTGGTCAAGGGGAAGCTTCGCGACGAGTTGATCGCGGATCGCTGAGACCAGCGAAAACGCGACCGGGCAGCCGAATGGTTCGCCACGGTCCGGGTGGGTGCGTCGACGTGATCTGCTCGCCCGGACCGGCGCAATATGCATTGCATCCCAAATCTGTCTCGGCGGCCGCACGGACCGCTAGGGTGCAGCAAGACCGACAGCGAGTTTCCGACCGGAATCCTCTCGGGTTCCGGTCTCCGGTCAGCGCCGCGTGGCGTCGACCGTCGAACGTGTGGGAGGGATCGTAATGAGCGCGTACCGGACCATTGTCGTTGGAACCGATGGATCCGAATCGTCCTACCGAGCCGTTGAAAAGGCGGCCTCGTTGGCGCAGGACGAGTCGGCGCAACTTGTCATCGCGTGCGCCTACTACCCGACCGACGAGAAGGATCTCGGCTCCGCTTCCGATGTGCTGAAGGGCGACGCCTACCAGGTGCACGGCTCGGCGCCGACCGACGAAATCCTGCGGAGCGCACGCGAGAAGGCGAAAGCAGCCGGCGCGGCGAACATTGTCGAGCGGTCGATCGTGGGTGCGCCCGTCGATTCGCTGCTCGCGCTGCTCGCCGAGGTTGACGGCGACCTGCTCGTCATCGGCAACAAGGGCTTGAACTCGCTTGCGGGACGTCTACTCGGCTCGGTGCCGTCGGATGCCGCGCGCAAGGCGAGGGTCGACGTCCTTATCGTTCACACGGTTTAGGCAGATCTGCGGCGGCCGGAGGTATTCCGGCCGCCGCGGGTGTGCTCGTCCTCAGCCGAGGATGCGCGCGTCGGGGCTGGGAACTTCGGTCCGCTCGTCCAGTGCGTTGAGCACCTCGGGCAGCGGTGCCGAGTGCAGCACCCCGAGGCGCTGCGTGGCTCGAGTCAGCGCGACGTAGAGATCGTTCATGCCGCGGGGTGATTCGGCGAGAATCCGGTGCGGTTCGGCAATGAAGACCGCGTCGAACTCCAGGCCCTTCACGTCGTGGACGGTGGCGACCTTGACCCGTTCCGTGGCGAGGTGCTCTAGCATCTCGACGAGTTCGGCCGGCACGATCATCGCGACCGTGCCCGGGCCGGTTTCCCCGGCCACGCATCGCTTCGCGACGGTCTCCAATTCTTCGGCCGCAACTGCGAGTGACCATGGCACCCAACCGGATTCGCGTACCGACCGCGGCTCGGTGGCCTCCGGATCGATTGCCCGCAGCACGTCGTGTGCCACCGCCATGATTTCTGCCGGCGTGCGGTAATTGACGGTCAGTTCGGTCAGCTTCCAGCGCTGCGCAACGTAGGGCTCGAGAACCGTGCGCCACGAGGATGCGCCCGCCGGATCCCCGGTCTGTGCGACATCGCCGACCGCGGTGACCCAGCGATTCGGAATGCGGCGCATGACCATTCGCCAGGCCATCTCCGAAAGCTCCTGTGCCTCATCGACGATGACATGCCCGTAGGTCCAGCTACGATCACCAGCCGCGCGTTCCGCGGTGGTCATCTGGCTGCGCACGTCCTGGCGCTCGGCGAGTTGACTGGCGTCGATGAGGTCGTAGGCCATCAGGATCTCGGGATCGAGCTCGTCCTCGAGATCCTGTGGCGCAGAGCCGGTCAGGATATCCAGCGCGCCTTGGGCGTCCTCGATCTGCGACCGCCAGCGCCTCCGGGCCCGTTCGCGGTCCGCGGTGTCGTCGATGCCGAGTAGCTCGGCGAGTTCGTCGAGCAACGGTGCGTCGGCGGGGGAAAATCCGCGGGTGCCCGGATCGCGCAGCAGTGCGGCGCGCTCCTCGGCGGTCAAACCCGCTGCGGCCACGGCGAGCCGGTCCGGGTTGGTGAGCAGGCCGATCAGCACCTGTTGCGGTGTGAGCTCGGGCCACAACGCGCCGATCGCGCGCTGCACTCCGGAGTCGTGGCGAAGCTCTTCGCGGATGTCCGCGATATCTTCCTTGCTGAGCAGGTTCGCCCCGCCCACCACGTTCGCGCCGAGCGTCTCGACGACCTGCTCGGTGAGCGCCTCGACGACAGCCGAAACGAATATCGGCCTGGCCAGGTTGTGCGGCCGGCGCGACGATCGTGCCCGTCCACGGGCGCGCGTGACGGACTTGCGGTCCAGCGTCACGGTGTAGGAGTCGAAGGTCAGCGTCACGGGCTGCTCGGGCAACTTCTGCAGGTCGCGAATGGCGTGCTTGAGCACCTCGAGAATCCGTAGTGAGCCCTTGATCTCGCCTGCGCGCAGGGTGTCGGTCAGTTCGGCGCGCACACCGGGGTACAGGTCGCCGATGGTGGAGAGCAGCACGCCGGTCTCACCAAGAGACGGCAGCACCTGGCCGATGTAGTCGAGGAAGGTCTTGTTCGGCCCGACGATCAGCACGCCGGCCTTCGCGAGCTGCTGTCGGTACGTGTACAGCAGGTACGCCGCCCGGTGCAGCGCAACCGCGGTCTTGCCCGTACCGGGTCCACCCTGCACGACCAACACGCTCTTGTGCTCGGAGCGGATGATCGAGTCCTGCTCGCTCTGGATCGTCTCGACGATGTCGTTCATGTGCCCGGTGCGCGCCGCATTCAGGGCTGTGAGCAGGGCACTTTCCGCTCCGACACCGCCGCTGGCGAGGATCGCGTCCTCGGCTTGCGCGGTATCGAGGTCGAGGTACTCGTCATTGACCGCCGTCACCCGCCGATTCCTGGTGCGGATATGCCTGCGTCGGGTGACGCCGTCCGGCGCGGCGGTGGTCGCGAGGTAGAACGGCCGGGCCATCGGTGCACGCCAGTCGAGTAGCAGGGTCTCGAAGTCGTTTTCCTCGTCGAGAATGCCGATGCGGCCGACGTAGCGCGATTCCTCGCCGTCGATGTCGATTCTGCCGAAGCACAGCCCGTTCTCTGCCGCGTCGTACTTCGCGAGATCCTCGGCGTACATCTGCGAGAACGATTCGCGTTCCGACCGTGCCTGCGGCGTTCCGCCGGTTTCGAGCAGCACCTTGTTCAGCCGCGCGTTCGCGTAGGCGCGCATGGCGTCGAGTCGCTCGTAGAGCGTGGTCACATGGCGTTGTTCGTTCTCGATTTGCCGGGACGAACGCGATGCGTCCTGCTCAGGGACGTCTCCGGGCAACAAGACTCCTCGGATTTCTCTCGGAAAAAGGCTCAACGGAGTCTAGTGCTGTTTCCGGAGATGTGCCGAAGTGCCAGTTCAGCGTCACACGAAAGGCCTGTCCGAGTGATCGGTTAGACGCGCAGCTTCGCGGCGCGTGCACGCGTCCGTTCCGCGATCTCGGTCGCCAGCTCTGTTGCGCGGTCCACCGAGCCGTTGCTGAGTTCGGGAGCGCGGTCCCGGACACGTTCGACCAGCTCAGGCGCTTGCTCACGGAGGCGTTCCGCCAGTTCCGTTGCTCGGTCGCGTGCGGTCTCGGCGAGTTCCGGGCTCCGATCACGTACGCGTTCGGCCAGGTCGGCGGCGCGATCTCGGGCCACCTCGGCCAGCTTCGGGCCGCGATCGCGTGCGACTTCGGCGAGTTCCGAGGCGCGGTCCCGAGCCGTCTCGGCGAGTTCCGGTCCGTGCTCGCGGGCGAGGTCTGCGAGTTCGCTGCCGCGCTCTGCGGCCACATGGGCCAACTCTCCGCCCCGCTGAGCTGCTACTTCGCTCAAAACCTCGGCAGCGTCGCGGGCCTTTTCGCCGGCCACGCGTGCACCGTGTCCGAGGTGGACGGCCGCGGAAGCCCCGGTCGCGCCGGCTGCGCCGAGAGGTAGTGCAGCCGACATCTTCCGAGCGGCGCGCCTACCGCGCCACCCAAGCGAAGGTTTGCCCTCGGTGTCGACGGCAGCGATCATCACGCCGCCGAGCAGGCTCAGGTTCTTGACGAACTCGGCGCGCTTGCGCGCCTTCGCTGCGGCGTGGGTCTCGTTCCAGAAATCCTGCTCGGTCACGGTCGTGGGGAGCACGGTCGCGGCGAGCGCGAGCGACGCAATCCTGGGCGCCTTGCCGAACGCGAGCAGCACACCGCTGCCGACCTGAACGGCTCCATTGATGCGCACGAGCGTTACCGGATCGGTCGGCACCTTGTCGGTGACCTCCTTGGGCAGGCTCTCCTCGCCCTTCTGGACGAGTGGTTCGGCCGCGCTCGCTCGACCCTGAGGGTTACGCAGCGCGTCGATACCGCCGACGACGAATGTCGCAGCGAGCAGCGGGCGAGCAATACGACGGATCAACATCCGGACAACCTCCTGATGTGTACGAACACGGCACAATGCGATTACCCGGGCGAGGTGTGTCGAAACCCCGGCCGCAAGCTAGCGCGGACTGTGCACGTCGAGATGGTGCAGGACGCGGTCGACGACTTCCGGATCGACGCCCGGCTGGTTCCGCTTGGCGAGCACGGCGGCGCGTGCCGCCGACATCATCTCGACGTTTACCCGCCGGAACGCATTGAGCCGCTCGATACGTTTGGCGATCGCTTCCCTGCGTTCCTCGTCGGCGACATCGGGGCTGATCCGCACCCCGAGATCGACTGCGCGGCGCAGCAGTCGATCGAGCACCTCGTCCGAGAGTTCCTCGGTGGCCGCGATCTCCTCGACCCGTTTCCGTGCCGCGGTCGCCGCGGCGTGCGCGAGTTCGTGCTCGAGATCCCGCTCCGCTGCGGTGTCGGCGCTCACGCCGAGCACCCGGATCAGCCAGGGCAGCGTCAATCCTTGCAGCACAAGGGTTGTCATGACGACGGTGAACGCGATGAAGATGATGATGTCGCGTTGCGGAAAGGGACCGCCGCCGTCGACAGTGAGCGGAATCGCCAGTGCCAGCGCTACGGAAGCCACGCCGCGCATGCCGGCCCACCAGACAACGACGGTTTCCCGAACGGAGCCCGGTACCTCAGCCTCCCGGTCCCACGGGGTGTGCCGCGCGACCCATGCGGCCGGCATCAACCATGCGAAGCGAACGACTATTACCACGCCGGTGATCGCCAATCCCCAGCTCAGTGCATCGCCGAGATTCCCCGACTCGGACCGCACGACGTTCGTCAACTCCAACCCGACAAGCCCGAATGCGACGCCGGTGACCAGCGTGTCGATGACCTGCCAGAACGCCGCACCCGTCAGCCGGCCCTCGATGTCGTCGGCGTCCGCGCCGCTCTCGGCCAGGTACAACGCCGTCACCAGCACCGCGAGGACGCCGGAGCCCGAGTAGTGATCGGCGATCGCGTAGCTCGCGAATGGGAGCAGCAGGCTCATGCCGACGCGCAGGGTGGCATCGCCTAGTAGTCGCATCATGCGAGCGCCGAACCATCCGATGGCGAGGCCGACGATGAGGGCGACGACTGCCGAGACGGCGAAATCCCGGATGGCGGTGCCGCGTGTGTAGTGGCCGCTGACCGCGGCCGCGATTGCGATGTTGTACAACACGATTGCCGTCACATCGTTGAACAGACCCTCACCCTCGAGGATCGAGACCATGCGTCGCGGCAGGCTGAGTGACCCCGCGACCGCGCTCACCGCGACCGGATCCGGCGGCGCGACCAGAGCGCCGAGAACCACCGCGGCGGCGATGGGTAGGCCCGGAACAAGCGCATTCGCCACCGCCGCCACCGCTGCGGTCGTCGCAAACACCAAGGCGACGGCAAGCAAAAAGATTGGTTTCCAGTTCGACGCGAACTGCCGCCAGGACGTTCGCTGCACCGCGGCATAGAGCAGCGGGGGGAGTACCAGCGGCAGGATGTAATCGGGATTCACCTTGACGTCGGGCACGAACGGCAGCAGCGCGAGCACCACACCGAGCACGGTGACGAGAATCGGCGAGGGCAGCCCGAGCCGTTCGCCGAGTGGCACCGTCACCAACGCGCCGAACATCAGTGCAAACAACAGCACGAACTGTTCCATCGGTTCTCCTGCCCTGCGGGGTCAGTGCAGCCAGATCCGGTCGTCGAATCCGCCGCGGGTGCGGCGCTTCGACGCGGCCGCCTCCTCGACAAGCTTGTCCAGAAGGGCGGCCAGGAAGGCGTGCGAGCTGAGTGTGCGGGTGGCCGGCGTTCGCCCATCCGCACGGATCAGGTCCGGTATGCCATCTCGTACCAGTTTGCCCATCGAATCTCTCCCGAGCCGAGGCCGACGTTGGCCGTTCTGGCTGACAGGTCCGCAGCGGCGGTTCGATCCGGTAGGGCACGACGGCACACCCCGGCGAAACGCGTTGCGGCGGGCACCCTTCCGGAAAGGATCGAAGCGTGTCGGTGGCGAGGACGGCATCGACACGAGGCAGGCGCTGCACACTACAACGACGCTAACCATCGGGGGCTCGCCATGGGCGAATTCCGCCCGATGTCGGTAGTTTGACGCGGTGGACGCTACGCCGGAATCGGACCCGCTTGCCGTTGGCAGGTCGTGCCGCACCCGGATTCCGCCGACGAAGGGGATCTGCGTGTCCGAACACCTGCCGAGTGACCTTGTCGACTGGACCGCGAGCGATCTGGTCGCCGCCTACCGCCGCCGCGACGTGTCGCCGGTCGAGACGACCGAGTCGGTTTTCGAACGTATCGGCAAGGTCGATCCGGTGCTCAACGCGTTCGTCCGCACCGATGCCGAAGCCGCGCTCGCGCAGGCGCGCGAGTCGGAGCGGCGCTGGCGCGCCGGCCGCCCCGTCAGTCCGCTCGACGGTGTGCCCGTGTCCATCAAGGATCTCCTGCTCGCCAGCGGCTGGCCGACGCTACGCGGATCAAAAACCGTTGATCCTGACCAGGATTGGGACGTCGACTCGCCACCGGTCGCACGGTTGCGTGAGGCGGGCGCCGTGCTGATCGGCAAGACGACGACGCCGGAATTCGGTTGGAAGGCCGTGACCGAGAGCCCGCTCAGTGGTATCACTCGCAATCCGTGGAACCCCGCGCACACGCCGGGTGGGTCGAGCGGCGGAGCCGCGGCGGCGGTGGCGTCGGGGATGGGCCCGCTCGCGGTCGGCACCGACGGTGGCGGCTCGATTCGCATCCCGGCTGGATTTTGCGGACTCGTCGGATTCAAGCCGACCTTTGGCACCGTGCCGATCTATCCGCCGGGCGCATTCGGCACCCTTTTCCATGCCGGACCGCTGGCGCGGACCGTGCGCGATGCCGCGTTGTTACTCGACGTCATCAGCGGATTCGATTCCCGCGACTGGTCCGCGCTGGCCACTCCGACTCGTCCGTTCCGGTTCGCGTTGGACACGCCGCTTACCGGGCTGCGGATCGCCTTCAGCGCCGACTTCGGCTACGCCGCCGTGGATGCCGAGGTTGCCGCTCTCGTGGCAGCGGCGGTCGAGGTGCTGGCGGGGCTCGGCGCCGAGGTAGTTGCCGAGGATCCCGGCTTCGACAATCCGCTCGAAGCGTTTCATTGCCTGTGGCTCGCCGGCGCGGCGAAGGCCACCGATCATCTCGACGACGAGCAGCGTGGTGAGCTCGACCCCGAGTTCGCGGAGGCGTGCGATCGGGGTCGCGAAATCAGTGCCGCGGACTACCTCGAGGCGACCGCCCGTCGCATGGACCTCGGCGTGTGGATGGGCGCCTTCCATGAGCGCTACGACCTGCTCGTCACGCCGACGGTGCCGCTGCCGGCGTTCGAGGCGGGACAGAACACACCGCCCGATGCACCTGCGCGCCGGTCGACCGGCTGGACGCCGTTCAGTTTTCCGTTCAACCTCACCCAGCAGCCCGCGATTACCGTGCCGTGTGGCTTTACGACGGCGGGTCTTCCGGTCGGATTGCAGATCGTCGGGCCTCGGCATGCCGACGTGCGGGTGCTGAACGCGGCCAAGGCACACGAGGACGCCACGAGCTGGTGGAGGAGCCGGCCCGCGGTCTGACGAATCCCACGGACTTCCAGCGCGGTCGCGCGACGAGGTTGCGCAGTGGCTCACCCCGGTCGAGGCGGCCGATGTTGTCGGCGATGTCGTGCACCCGCCCGATAAACGTGTCCTGCGTGATTCCCGAGGAGTGCGGGGTCATCAGCACGTTCGACAGGTCGCTGAACGGGTACGCGCGCGGCGCGGCGCGGCGCGGCGCGGCCGTCGTCGCCGGGGTAGGAGTACCAGACATCGATGGCGGCGCCGCCTAGGACGCCCCGCGCAGCGCCTCGTACAGCGCGCGTTCATCGACCAGTGGCCCACGCCCCACGTTGATCAGGACGCCATCGGGTCCCAGCGCTGCCAATTGGTCCGCGCCGATCATGTGGCGCGTCGCATCAGCACCGCCGTGGCGACGACATACTCTGCGATCGAATCTTCGTGATGAAAGGTATTGGCCACCAACGTGTCCGGCGCGAGATCGGCGAATGCGATCTTGTCCGTCCCCGCTCCAGCGGCGTGCACCAGCCGCAGTTTCGGCATGTTCGTCGCCGTAGGCAACCCGGTGGCGCACTTGAACTCGCTCATCACCTCACGGCCGGAGAAGCCGCCCTCGGGGCCGACCGGGTCCTCGGAGTAGGCGAGCACATCGCGCAACCCGCAGCACGTCTCGATCGCCTCGCTCAGAAAGCCAACCACCGTTGGTGTCCAACGTGATTCGTGCCTCGGGAAACGCTCGGCCAGGGCGGTGACGGCTGCGGCCTCTCCGGGGGCGTCCAAGTCAAGTATCGGGCCGACCGATATCAACCCTGAATCGTTACTGGTCAGGGGAGCTACCGGATCGGTTCCGGGAAGCGCAACAATTTGCACACCAAACAGCGGGCGCCCTCGATGAGCGCCCGCTGTCGTGGCAGGTCCTACCGGTACAGCTGGGCAAACAGCTCGCGCACCCGCGTGTCGCGCAGCCACAGCGCGGCCCAGACTGCGATCCCGACATAGATCGGGAAGAGCACCGTGCTCACGACCGGCTTGTCGGCGACCATGTTCACGGCCACCGCGCCGCCGAAGTATCCGGTCAGCAGGATTGCGCCGAGAACGGCGGTGCGCGGGACCGCGTACAGCGCGAGGCAGGCCAGCATCACGACCCCGATCACCGGTCCGTACTGCGTGCCCAGGCCGAGTTCGGCGAAGGATTCACGCACCGGGTCGATGAGCGCGATATGCGTGACTGCATCGAGGGTGAGAAAGGCGCCGAGCAGGCCACCGAGGATGCGGCCCGCGCGACGGCTGCGTGCCGAGATGGTGACGAAGGGGGAAGCGGTCTGGGTGGCGATCGTCGCGGTCATGAGGTTCTCCCTGCGTTTGTGTGCGCCGTTTTCGGCCTTGTCACTAACGCGTCGAACGACACCCCGCCGTTTTCGACAGATCGCCCGAAGATTTTTTTCGATCATTGCGACAGGGATGCCTCGCGCACGTGCATCGCCGCAGCATCATGAGGACATGGACCGCGAGTCGCTAAGCTCCGTCGGGGTGCGATCCGTCATCGGGACAACCGTCAACGCGGCCGGGGTGACGCTGGCGAAGAGCGTTCCGGTGGCACGCGCGGAGGCGTTCGAGGTCACCGGCATGGGGGCCTCACCGGTGTGGCACGTGTTCTGCATCGATCGCGCGATCGCGTTCACCGACCCGATCACCGCGGTGGGGGATATGCGGCTTCGGATCGATGGCGAGGCACTCCGCGATATCGGCGGCGGACTGGCCTGGGCGCCGGCGAGCTACTACAGCCAGGACGGCGAGCCGGAACCGGCGTGTACACGGCACCTGCTGTCCGATATGCAGCGTCGTCTCGCCGACGACGGACTCGTCGCGCAGGTTGGACACGAACTCGAATTCGTTCTGGTGGCACTGGACGGGCATCCCCTCGAGACTCCTGGTTGGACGCCGTACGGCGCCGGAGCTTTGCTGCAGCGAGAGCGTTTCCTCGCCGACCTGGTCGATGCCACGAATGCCGCCGGGCTGCCGCTCGAGCAGATACATGCCGAGTACGGCCGCGATCAGTACGAGATTTCGCTGCCGCGGGCCGAGCCTCTCGCTTCGGCAGACGGCGTAGTTCTCGCCAAATTGATCATCGGCCGAATCGCCCGGTCGTACGGCCTGCTGCCATCGTTTTCGCCCTTGCCGTTTGCTGGTGGTGTCGGGAATGGCGCACACCAACATCTTTCGCTCTATCGAGGAGATCTCCCGATCTTCGAAGGCGGGTCGGGACCGCACGACCTGACCGGTGACGGCGGCGCGGCCATCGGCGGCCTGCTCGCCTTGCTGCCGCAGATTCAGGCTTTGCTGTGCGGGTCGATCCTGTCGGGGGCGCGGCTCGGGCCGGGCATGTGGTCGGGCGTGCACCTGTGCTGGGGCCTGGAAAACCGCGAAGCCGCAGTCCGATTGGTGCGCGGAGGTGCAGACAACCCGGCGGGCGCGAATATCGAGATCAAGGTGATCGACCCGTCGGCCAACGTCTATATCGCGACAGCCGCGCTGCTAGCCGCAGCGGATTACGGGATCCGTACCGGGGCTGCGCTGCCGGACGAGGTGCCGGATGACCCGTCCAAACTCTCGGCGGCCCAGCTTCGAGGACGCGGAATCTCCCTGTTGCCCAAGGACGCCGACGCGGTGCTGTCCGCGCTGGATGGCTCGCCGCTCGTGCGCGAGATGATCGGAAACGCGGTGGTCGATGCCGTCGTCGCGACCCGTCGCCATGAGCAGACAACCTTCACCGATCGGGAGCCCGGCGGGCTTGCGGAGTTGTTCCGGCTGTCCTGGACGATCTGATGGCGGCGGATCTCGACGAGTTCATCGACCAACTCGCGCTCGTGGATCACCATGTGCACGGAGCGTTCCGCGATGATGGCGCCGAGTCCCGGTTCCAGAACTCCTTGAACGAGGGAAACAGCGAGTCGCTGATCGATCCGTCCACGGGGTACAACTCGCAGCTTGCCTTCGCGTTACGGCGTTGGTGCGCACCTCTGCTCGACCTTCCGGTTCATGTTGCGGCACAAGATTATTGGCGGCGCCGCAGCGAAATCGGCGAAGCGGAAATCGCCCGCAGGATGTTGACCCACGCCGGTGTGTCGGAGTGGTTGGTGGACACGGGATTTCGTACCGACGACTTCCTGAGTCCGGCGGAAATGGCTCGGCTCTCGGGTGGGTCAGCGCGAGAGATCGTGCGGGTCGAGACGGTGGCGGAACAGCTCATCACGACCATCGGCAATCCGAACGACTACGCCGATGCGTTCCGAAATCTGCTGTCCGAAAGAACTGTTGATGCCATCGGGACCAAGTCGGTCATCGCCTACCGCGCCGGGTTCGACCTCGATCTGTCCCGGCCGAGTGACACCGAGGTCGCGACAGCGGCGGCCCACTGGTGCGACGAGCAATCGGCTGGAGGGACCGCGCGCCTGGCCGACCCGACACTGCTACGCTTCGGCCTGCACGCCGCCGTCGATCTCGGCCTGCCGCTGCAGCTGCATGTCGGGCTCGGGGACAGGGATCTCGACCTGCGTGCGGTCAACCCGTTGCACTTGATCGAGTTCCTACGTGCGCACGAGGAAACTGGGGTGCCGATCCTCCTGCTGCACTGCTATCCGTACGAACGCGAGGCGGGATACCTTGCCCAGGCGTTCGAGACCGTGCACATGGACGTCGGTCTTGCCGTTAATCACCTTGGTGTACAGAGCATTCCGCTCATCGCCCGGTCGCTCGAACTCGCGCCGTTCGGCAAGCTGCTGTACGCCTCGGACGCCATCGGCCCAGCCGAGCTGCATTACCTGGGTGCTGCGCTGTGGCGACGTGGCATGCGCGAGACGCTCGGCGGCTGGGTCGATGCCGGTGACTGGTCGGCACCGGATGCTCGGCGGGTCGTGCAGATGATCGGTCGCGACAACGCCCGCCGCGTCTACCGGCTGGGCTGAGACCCGCTCACCAACCCCGCTCGCGCCATTCCGCGAGCTTCGGTCGCTCGGTGCCAAGCGTGGTGTCATCGCCGTGACCGGGATAGATGGCGGTCTCGTCGCCGAATCGGCCGAACACCTTCTGCTCGACGTCGTCGATCAGCGTGACGAAATCCTCTGGTGCCCACGTCTTTCCGACACCACCGGGGAAGAGGCAGTCACCGGTGAACAGGTGCACGTGGCCGTCGCCGTCGGTGAGCGCAAGCGCGACCGAGCCGGGCGTGTGCCCGACGAGGTGGATCACCTCGAGGCGCAGGTCGCCGATTTCGACGGTTTCGCCCTCGGCGAGCAGTCGGTCCGGACGCACCGGCAGCGGTTCGGCATCCAGTGGGTGTGCCGCGGTGGGAACGCCCGTGCTGCCGGCCACCTGGGCCAGCGCCTGCCAGTGGTCGAAATGCTGGTGTGTGGTGACGATCAAGTCGAGCCCGGGGAGTTCCTGGCTCAGCAGCTGTTCGATCCGGTCCGCATCGTTGGCGGCGTCGATCAGAAGGCCCTTGCCGGTGTTGTCGCACTTCACCAGGTAGGCGTTGTTGTCCATCGGGCCGACTGACATCTTCACGATCGACGCGCCGGGCACCGTGCGCCGCTGCGCGGCGGCACCTGCGGAGACATGCCCGGTGTAGGTGTCCTCGACGACCACGTGCTGTTCGCTCATGCCGGAGACGTTACCGGGCGTGGTCGCAGGTACTCAGCGGCCGGATTTCAGGATCTGCTCGATATTTCGTTCGGCGATCGCGGAAATGGTCAGCGAAGGGTTCATCGTTGCCGTGCTGCCAGGAATCGCGGCGCCGTCGAGGACGTACAGGCCGGGGTGCCCGTGCACACGGCCGTAGCTGTCGGTGGCCTTGCCGAGGACGGCGCCGCCGAGCGGGTGCGCGGTGAACTTCGAGTTCGCCGCGAATCCGATCGAGTCGTACTCGACCATCGATCCCGCGCGTTCGGCGATGCGGTGGTTCATCGCGTGCGCGGCTTCGCGTGCCGTCGCATTGCCGTCCTTGGGCCAGTCCAAAACCGCCTTGCCGGTCGCGGCGTCGTGGCGGAACCGGCCGCGAGTGGAGTCGAGCACCATGCCGAGCGACGCGATTGCACCGACCTCGACGGGAATACCGGGGATGTACCAGTTTTCGAGTGTGGTGGGTAATCCGCTGTCGCCGAAGATCCTGCTCGCCGGCGGCACGCCCTGGCCGTTGCCTGCAATTGCGCTCGCACCGCGGGCGAGTACAACGTCACCGTTTGTCCCCCAGCCCTCACCGACGTGTTCGTTTAGGTTGGGCAACGTGCCGGTTGCGCGGGCACGTACCAGCAATTCCGTAGTGCCGACCGAGCCGCCGCAGAGGAATAGCCGGTCGGCGGTGAGCACGCGAGTCCCCAGGACCGTTCCAGTCGGTGTCAGCTTGCGCACCTCAACGGTGAAACGCTTGCCGTCGCGCCCGATCGAGGTCACCTCGTGGCCCGGGAAGATGGTCGCTTTCCCGGTCTCCTGGGCATAGCGCAAATAGTTCTGGTTGAGATCGAACTTCGCACCGTTCGAGTTACCCAGATTGCTGCGCGCGGCGGTCGCGGATGCGCGACTCTGGCCGGCGAGTTCGCTTCGTACGACACTCCAATTGAAGATCGAGTCGAGCGGTTGGGGGGTGTAGCCCGCATGCCGGGCCTGCTCATCCCACACGCGACTGTGCCCGAATGGTCCGGAGTTGTAGACGTCGGTCGGCATCGCGTCGAGCCGCAGCATTTCGCGGACCCGTGGGTAGTACCGAGACGCAAGTTCGCCGTAGTCGACGACGCCACCGAACACCGAATCGAATAGTCGCTTTTCCGGCGCGTGCATTACACCGGTGAACACCACCGATCCACCGCCGACGGCAGCGCCCCGCCAAACGTCGATGCCGGCGAATTCGGTGCAATCGAGCACTCCGCCGAAACTCTCGAAGAAAACGGGGACGTTCGTGATGCCGGTGAAGCTCGTCCGGTGCCAGAACCCGCGGCCGTCCGGGAGGTCGTCACCGGTGAAAATCTCGCGCCAGGGATCGTTCGGCCATTTCGAGCCGCGTTCGAGCACAGTCGTCTGGACGCCGGCCTGCGCGAGTCGCAACGCAGCGACCGCCCCGCCGAAGCCGGATCCGATCACGATCGCATCGGTGTTGTCCGGTGGATCGGGCAGAGACGCGAAAATCTCTGGAACCCACGAGCGAAAGAGTCCCGCCCAGGGCCCCTCAGCAAAGGCCGCGGTGCGGCCCGTCAGCGCACCACCGAGCGCAGCCGTGCTCGATAACGCGAGAAAGCGGCGGCGTTGCATTGTGCTCCTTCTGGGTGCGGAGGCGGATAATAACCGAATCGGGGGCGGCTGACGACGTAAAGTATTCGCTCAGGGGGAATTATGATGTATCTCGGCGCTACGGCTAATCTGCGGCGAACGATTGGTCGGCGCAGCGAGACATGCTGATGCGGAGCTGCGAGGCGATTCCTTCGCCATCTCATGCTTGGGGAAGCCCGGTTTGGTGGGCAGAGGGATAGGGTCCATGGAGGTCGAAGAAGTAACCCTGACGTGGCGGGACTCGAAGCGCTATCTGTGGTTGCTCGGGCTGGTTGCACCGGGCTGTGCACTGCTGCCATCAACATTGGTTGGCCTCACCGGATTTCGGGCGTTCTGGTGGATCGGACCGATTGTGGTGTTCGCCATAATCCCACTGCTCGACGTTGCTATCGGCGATGAGGGCAACAACCCGCCCGATGTGGTGTTTGCGCAGTTGTCGGCGGATCGGTACTACCGGTGGTGCACGTACCTCTTCCTGCCGATCCTGTTTTCCGGTCTTTTGGTCGCAGGGTACATGTGGGCTGATGGGGCGCTGAGTGTCGTCGACAAGCTCGGCCTGACGGTAACGGTCGGATTGGTGTCGGGCGTTGGGATCAATGCGGCACACGAACTCGGGCATCGCGTCGAGAAGCACGAGCGGTGGTTGGCCAGGCTCGCGCTGGCGCAGACCGGATACGGGCACTTCTACGTCGAGCACAACCGCGGACACCACGTGCGGGTAGCGACGCCCGAGGATCCCGCGAGCGCGCGGTTCGGAGAATCGCTGTACCGATTCCTCCCGCGCAGCATTGTCGGGGGTCTGCGCTCGGCGTGGCACCTCGAGGTGCAACGCCTGCGCCGCCGGAAGCGGTCGGTTTTGAGCCAGCACAATCAGATTCTGCAGGCATGGTCGTTGTCGGCGATCGTGTTCGGGTTGCTCATCGGTTTGTTCGGCGGTGTGATCGTGCCGTACCTGGCATTGCAAGCACTCATCGCGATCGTGCTTCTCGAGACCGTGAACTACGTCGAGCACTACGGTCTGCTGCGGCAGCGCCCCGATGGCCGCCGATACGAGCGCACCACGGTGCGGCACAGCTGGAACAGTGACCGGCTGGTCACCAACATTTTCTTGTTTCACCTGCAGCGGCATAGTGATCACCACGCGAACCCACAACGGCGCTACCAGACCCTGCGCAGCTTCGACGCGTCGCCGCAGCTTCCGTTCGGCTATGCGTCGATGATCGTGCTCGCGTTCGTTCCACCGTTGTGGCGCAGGGTGATGGACCGACGTGTCCTCGCCCACTACGGGGGAGACGTAGAGCTTGCCAACATTTGTCCGCGCCGGCGGACGTCGGTGCTGGCCCGATACCCACGCCCCGCATCTCGGCTCCTCGTGGCTGCCGGGGACCGTCCGCATGCGACTCCGGTGACGGCGAGCCCCGTGCGTTCGGGTCACCGGTCGCGGCCGTGAACTGCGCGACGGTTGGCACGACGCGGCGTGACAGCGAGCGGGACTAACCGGCCGCAGCGTGCGGTTGTCTCCTTTGGCGCGCTACCGTCGAGGTGAAGCGATCGAACGTGTCTTCGCATTCGTCCAAGAAGCCTGTCGGTGCCCTCGCCTAGCATTCAAGGCGAGTGTGGTGCCGGTTCGATCGAGTGAGACGAGAAGGGACTGTCGGTGGCGGACCGCCTGGTAATTCGTGGCGCGCGGGAACACAACTTGCGGGGGATTGATCTTGATCTGCCGCGCGACAGCCTGATCGTTTTCACCGGTCTGTCGGGCTCGGGCAAGTCCAGCCTCGCGTTCGACACGATCTTCGCCGAGGGGCAGCGTCGCTACGTCGAGTCGCTGTCGGCGTATGCGCGGCAGTTCCTCGGTCAGATGGACAAACCCGACGTCGACTTCATCGAAGGTCTCTCGCCTGCGGTGTCCATCGACCAGAAATCGACCAACCGCAACCCCCGGTCGACGGTCGGCACGATCACCGAGGTCTACGACTACTTGCGCCTGCTCTACGCGCGGGCGGGTACGCCGCACTGCCCGACCTGCGGTGAGCGAATCGCCAAGCAGTCGCCGCAGCAGATCGTCGATCAGGTGCTCGCGATGGAAGAGGGCACCCGGTTCCAGGTGCTCGCACCCGTCGTCCGGACCCGCAAGGGCGAGTTCGTGGACCTGTTCGATCAGCTCAACTCGCAGGGCTACTCCCGCGTGCGCGTCGACGGCACGGTCCATCAGCTCACCGATCCGCCGAAGCTGAAGAAGCAGGAAAAGCACGACATCGAGGTCGTGGTCGACCGGCTGACGGTCAAGCCGAGCGCCAAGCAGCGACTCACCGACTCGATCGAGACGTCGCTGCGGCTGGCGGATGGCATCGTGGTGCTCGAGTTCGTCGACCACGATGAGCACTCCCACGACCGCGAACGCCGGTTCTCCGAGAAGCTCGCCTGCCCGAACAACCACCCGCTCGATGTCGATGATCTCGAGCCGCGGTCGTTCTCCTTCAACTCGCCCTACGGTGCCTGCCCGGAGTGCACCGGCCTCGGCGTCCGCAAAGAGGTGGACCCGGAGCTCGTCGTGCCCGATCCCGAACTAAGCCTCGAGGACGGTGCCATCGCGCCGTGGTCGATGGGGCAGACCGCGGAGTACTTCAACCGCTTGATGTCCGGCCTCGCCGACATCATGGGGTTCAAGATGGACACGCCTTGGAAGGACCTGCCGGCGAAGGCGCGCAAGGCGGTGCTCGAGGGCAGCACCGACCAGGTGCACGTGCGCTACAAGAACCGCTACGGGCGGGTCCGTTCGTACTACGCCGATTTCGAGGGCGTCATGCCGTTCCTGCAGCGGCGCATGGACAACACCGAATCCGAGCAGATGAAAGAGCGCTACGACGGGTACATGCGCGATGTGCCGTGCCCGGCGTGCGACGGCGCGCGGCTGCGTCCCGCGATCCTGTCGGTGACGATCGCGGCGGGGGAGGACCACAAGTCCATTGCCGAGGTCTGCGACCTTTCCATCTCGGAGTGCTCGGAGTTTCTCAACAAGCTCACGCTCGGCACGCGCGAAGAGGCGATCGCAGGGCAGGTGCTCAAGGAGGTGCAGGCCCGCCTCGGCTTCCTGCTCGACGTCGGCTTGCAGTACCTCTCGCTGTCCCGCGCTGCGGGCACGCTGTCCGGCGGTGAGGCGCAACGGATCCGGCTGGCCACGCAAATCGGTTCCGGCCTGGTCGGCGTGCTCTACGTTCTCGACGAGCCATCGATCGGCCTGCACCAGCGCGACAACCGACGGCTCATCGAGACCCTCACACGCCTGCGCGATCTCGGAAACACCCTCATCGTCGTTGAACACGACGAGGACACCATTCGCGCATCGGACTGGGTGGTCGACATCGGTCCGTACGCCGGTGAGCACGGTGGGCGGGTCGTGCACAGCGGTCCGTACCAAGAACTGCTTACCGACCCCGAATCCATCACCGGCGCTTACCTTTCCGGGCGTTCGGCGATCGAGGTGCCGATGGTGCGGCGCCCGATCGACCGCAAACGGCAGGTGACGGTGGTTGGCGCGCGCGAGCACAACCTCACCGAAATCGATGTGAGCTTCCCGCTCGGTGTGCTCACCGCGGTCACCGGCGTGTCCGGGTCGGGCAAGTCGACGCTCGTGAACGACATCCTCGCGACCGTGATGGCCAACCGGCTGAACGGCGCCCGTCAGGTGCCGGGACGACACACGCGGATCAACGGCCTCGATCATCTGGACAAGCTCGTGCAGGTCGATCAGTCGCCGATCGGCCGCACGCCGCGGTCCAACCCGGCCACCTACACGGGTGTTTTCGACAAGATCCGCACACTGTTCGCCGCGACAACCGAGGCGAAGGTCCGCGGCTACCAGCCCGGGCGGTTCTCCTTCAACGTCAAGGGCGGTCGCTGCGAGGCGTGTTCCGGCGACGGCACGCTGAAGATCGAGATGAACTTCCTGCCGGACGTCTACGTGCCGTGCGAGGTCTGCCATGGTGCGCGCTACAACCGCGAGACGCTCGAGGTGCACTACAAGGGCAAGACCATCGCCGAGGTCCTCGATATGTCGATCGAGGAGGCGGCCGAATTCTTCGAGCCGATCACCTCGATCCACCGGTATCTCAAGACACTCGTGGACGTCGGCCTCGGTTACGTCCGGCTCGGCCAGCCGGCGCCGACGCTGTCCGGCGGAGAGGCGCAGCGCGTCAAGCTCGCAGCCGAACTGCAGAAGCGCTCGACCGGCCGCACGGTGTACATCCTCGATGAGCCGACCACGGGCCTGCACTTCGAGGACATCCGCAAGCTGCTCGGTGTGATCAACAGCCTTGTCGACAAGGGCAATACGGTGATCGTCATCGAGCACAACCTCGATGTGATCAAGACGTCCGACTGGGTGATCGACATGGGTCCCGAAGGTGGATCCGGCGGCGGCACCGTCGTTGCGCAGGGCACGCCGGAGGACATCACGGAGGTCCCGGAGAGCTACACAGGCCAGTTCCTGGTTCAGGTGCTCAAGCCGTCAGAGGTCAACGGCACATCGCCCGCGGCCTCGAAGCGGGCGCCGCGCAAACGCGTCGCGAACAAGGCTGCGTCGAAGGCCGCCGCAAAGGCCCGATCGCTCCGGTAGCGCCGCTCGCCTGATCAGCTCAGCGTGCGCGCCGCCGACACCGATTCGGTGACCAGTTCGGCCAATGTCTCCCTGTCAACGTCGTCGAGCTTGGTCAGGTACAGGCACCCCTTGCCGAGCTTGTGCTTGCCCAGTCGCGCAAGGGTTTCCGTGTACTCATCGAAATTCAGCGTGAGGTACAGGGTGATTGCTTTGGACCGTGGGGCGAACCCGATGAGGAACGTGTCGCCCTCGTGACCGCTCGCGTACTTGTAGTGGCGAGCGCCGAACCCGATCATGCTCGAGCCCCACATCACCGGAGGTTCGCCGGTCGCGGCGTTCAGCATCGTGACCAGCCGCGTGCAGTCGGCCCGCACGCCCGGTTCGGATACCGACTCGAGAAATTCGGTCACGCTCGCGGTTGTTGGCGCAGTGGTCACCCGCTTCGCCATGTCACGCACTCGGCCGCAGGTGTTCGGAGAACCAGCTGGTGACGATCCGGTCGACCTCTGCGGCGTGGGGGGTCTGCGGAGCCGGCTCGATACCCGGCTCGTCGGCGAGCGCATGACCCATGCCCGCGATATCGGTGATCGCAACCCGTGACGGATCGCGATAGCACTGCGCGACCGCGTCGCGCAGTTGGTGGGCTGAGCCATAAAATGACTGGTCCTCGGCCCCGATGACGATGTGCAGGGATGGTTGCCCGGTTTTCTCGAACTCTGCGGCCCGGTTGAGGAAGTCGAGCCGATCCGCGACCGCGCGCGACGCGTCCGTCCACTGATAAGCCTGCCCCCAGATCTGCTCGCCCTCGCCGACGGCGTCTGCGAGGCGGATCAGCGGACTGATCAGCACGGCGGCCCCCACCTCCACCTCAGATTCGAGTACCACGAGCTGGGCTACGGCTGCGCCCATCGAGCCGCCGAACACGCCGATCGGACTCGCATCGAGCCGAAGCGTCTGTCGCAGTTCGGCCAGCGCAGCGGGAAACTCCGCGAGCGCACCGAATGCGATCGGCTCGTAGAGGTTTGCGACTACGTCCTCGTAGCCGAGGCGCATGATTTCGTCGGGCGGGAGCCCGCGTGAGCCCGCCAGAGGCAGGCCGAGGTAGATCCGCCATGCGTCGAGACCTGCCAGCGGCAATGCCGCTGCAAAGGCCGCTTCGGTTCGTGGCGGATCGAGCAGGTGCCAGCCGATCACTACCGGCGCATCCGGCCGCGCGCCGCCGGGAGGAGGCACAGCAAGGTACGGCACGCCCGCAGCAACGCCGGTGATGGGATGGAGGTCGCTCGTCAGCCCGGTCATAGCGAAAGCGTTCCACAGCGGTGTGACAGATTTGTCGGCTTACATGGGTCGGCGGGCGTACCGATTTCCTGACACGATCACCGTGTGACCAACCTCGACCAGCTTCGCTCGCTGGCCACCACGCATGGCGTCGCCACCGAGTACGACGGATGGGACCACGTGCGCCGCGAGGTCTCCGAGGAGACTCTGCGGGCAGTGCTCGCGGCCCTCGGCGTGCCATGTTCCGACGACGAGCAGATCGCCGGCGCCCTCGCTGAGGCCGATATCGCGCCGTGGCGGCGGATGCTGCCGCCCGCGATCGTGACGGTTGCGGGCCGGTCGCCCGAGTTTCCGGTGCACGTCCCGCACGGCAGTCCGGTCGACGTCTGGCTGGTCACCGAGGACGGAACCCGCGTCGTGCCGCGGCAACTCGACCTCTGGGTCGAGCCGCGACTGGTCGACGACGCTCTCGTTGGGCGAGCGACCTTCGCCGCGCCGGGCGATCTCGAGCCAGGCTGGCACACGCTGTATGCGGAGATCCCCGGCGGTGCCCGCGCGGAGTGCACGTTCGTCGTGACACCGGCCCGCCTCTCCAGTACTGCGTCGCTCACCGACCGGCAGCGGTGGGGCCTTGCGCTGCAGCTGTATTCGATTCGGTCGGGCTGGTCGTGGGGCGTCGGCGACTTCGGCGACCTCGCCGATATCGCGGACGTGACCGGTCGCGTACACGGCGGTGACTACGTGCTCGTCAACCCGTTGCACGCAGCGGAACCGGTAGCGCCGCTGGAGGAATCGCCCTACCTGCCGACCACACGCCGCTTCGTGAACCCGCTCTACATCCGGGTGCGGGATATCCGCGAGGCCGCCGACCTGCGAACGAAGGATTACGCGAAGCTCGTCGACCTCGAACGGCGAGCAGCCAAGCGCAATGACGATTCGCGCCGGATCGACCGCAACAGCAGCTACCGGGCGAAGCTGAAGGCACTGCGGCTCGTGCATCGATCACCGCGCAGCCCGCATCGGCAGGCGGCGTTCGAACAGTTCTGCCGGACGGGCGGACAGGCACTCGACGATTACGCGCTGTGGTGCGCGCTGACCGAGAAGTATGGTGCCGACGATCCGCGGTGGAAGGATGAATTCGCCCACCCGGGAACTGATTCGGTACGCCGCCGCCGCAAGCGTCTGGCCGAGCGAGTGGGCTTCCACAAATGGCTGCAGTGGATCTGCGATGAGCAACTCGCGGCGGCGCAACGGGCCGCACTCGAGGCAGGCATGTCGATCGGAGTGATGCACGACCTGGCGGTCGGGGTGCAGCGCGGTGGAGCGGATGTGTGGGCGCTCGGTGCTGCGCTCGTGCGCGACGCAACGGTGGGCGCGCCGCCGGACGACTTCAATCAGCAAGGGCAGCAATGGAATCAGCCGCCGTGGCATCCGCACAGGCTGGCCGAGCAGGGTTATGCGCCGTACCGCGAGATGCTGCGCACGATCCTGCGGCACGCCGGCGGTATCCGGGTGGACCACATCATCGGGCTGTTCCGGCTGTGGTGGATTCCGGCGGGCAAGAGCCCGGCCGCGGGCACCTACGTGCAGTACGACCACGAGGCGCTGATCGGCATCCTGGTCCTGGAGGCCGAGCGTGCCGGCGCGGTTGTGGTGGGCGAGGACCTCGGCGTATTCCAGCCGACCGTGCAGGACTATCTGGCCGAACGCGGAGTCCTCGGCACCTCGATCCTGTGGTTCGAGCACGGCCCGTACGCGCCGATCCCGCCCGAGGAGTACCGGCAGCTGTGCCTGACCTCGGTCACCACACATGACCTGCCGCCGACCGCCGGATATCTCGCGGGTGAGCACATCGATTTGCGCGACCAGCTTGGGTTGCTCGAGCGCGACGTCGAGGAGGAACGCGCCGATGACGAGCGCGACCGCGATGCGGTACTCGAACTTGCGCGCGCCCGCGGACTGCTCGCCGAGGACGCGACCGCCGCGGAGGAGGTGGAGGCACTGCACCGGCTCATCGCCCGCAGCCCTTCGGTGCTACTCGGCGTCGCGTTGGTCGATGCGGTGGGGGAGCTTCGCATCCAGAACCAGCCGGGCACCGATCAGAGCCAGTACCCGAACTGGCGAATCCCGCTAGCGGACGCAGGCGGCCGCGTGGTCAGCGTCGAGGCGCTCGCCACCGACGAGCGGTTCGACGCGCTCGCGCGCGCGATCCGCGGCGAGCAGTAGGGGTTCAGTAGACCGGCCCGGTGTACTTCTCGCCCGGACCCTTGCCCGGCTCGTCCGGATGCGCGGAGGCCTCGCGGAACGCCCGCTGCAGCGCCTGCAGGCCTTCGCGAATCGGGCCGGCATGTGGTCCGAGGTATTCCACCGAGGCGGTGACCAGGCCTGCGAGGGCGGTGATCACCCGGCGCGCCTCGTCGAGATCCAGGTGGGGGCTGTCGTCCGGATTGGCGTCGGACAGGCCGAGCTTCTCCGCGGCCGAGCTCATCAGCATCACCGCAGCGCGGCTGATCACCTCGACAGCCGGGATATCGGCGAGTTCGCGGACCGGCGTGGCTTCGTCGCGGGGCAGCGCGTCGTCTGTCATGGCTTCGAGAATGACACCCTGGTGGGCCGGATCGTGAATCAGCCCGCCATGCGACGGCCGTCACCAGCGTCGATTCGGTTCTCACACCGGCAAGCTGATAGGCTGAGCAGCACGACCGCCCTGGACTTTCAGGTTCAGGGCATCAAGTGGAGCCCGCCTCCCACCGTTGCAGCAGACAGTACAGCTGGTCAGCGGTCCGGTCCTTCGCGACAGAGCAAGCTCTGATGCGGTTCTCTCGGCACGTCCGAGGGAATGGTGACGACGTCATTGGCGTTGTTCATCGTGACCGGTCGGCAAGCGGGCCCCGCCTCGGTTTTTACCGATGCGGGGTCTTCTCGTTGGGCGAGGATGGCCAGCCTGCTGCATGCGGTCACCACAGGACAAGGCTCAACCGAGGAGGCCCCATCAGCACTGAGACCCGCATCAACGATCGCATCCGCGTCCCCGAAGTCCGGCTCATCGGACCTGGCGGAGAGCAGGTTGGGATCGTGCGTGTTGAGGATGCACTGCGCGTCGCGCTCGAAGCAGACCTCGACCTGGTTGAGGTTGCGCCGGACGCTCGTCCGCCGGTCTGCAAGATCATGGACTACGGCAAGTTCAAGTACGAGACGGCGCAGAAGGCGCGCGAGTCTCGCAAGAACCAGCAGCAGACGGTGATCAAGGAGCAAAAGCTCCGGCCGAAGATCGACGATCACGACTACGAGACCAAGAAGCGCAATGTGGTGCGCTTCCTCGAAGCCGGTTCCAAGGTGAAGGTCACGATCATGTTCCGTGGGCGCGAGCAGTCCCGCCCGGAGCTCGGCTTCCGGCTGCTGCAGCGGCTCGCCGCCGATGTCGCCGAGCTCGGGTTCGTCGAGACTTCCGCGAAGCAGGACGGCCGCAACATGACCATGGTGCTGGCCCCGCATCGCGGCGCGAAGACTCGCGCGAAGGCGCAGTCGGGCTCCTCGGCACAAGGGGAATCGGCTCCCGAGAACGAGGAAGGCTGATTCTGTCCGGCTCACGCCGACCGATCGCCGACTAGAAGCAAGTACGAAGTACGACAAGCACGAAACAGAACTGAGGGACTCATGCCCAAGATGAAGAGCCACAGCGGCACCGCGAAGCGTGTCAAGGTTTCCGGCCGCGGCAAGCTGCTGCGTCAGCAGGCCAACCGCCGCCACCTGCTCGAGCACAAGTCGACCCGTCGCACCCGGCGCCTCGATGGCGTCGAGTCCGTGAGTGCTGCCGATGCCCCGCGCATCAAGCGGCTGCTCGGCATCTGATAGCGGCACAGTCCGCCTGGCCGCTAACCGCGGTCGCCTGCAACAACAAGCAAACCCAGGGGTGTCGGACACCCCGAGACTGACAGGACTTTCCAGTGGCACGCGTTAAAAGGGCCGTCAACGCTCAGAAGAAGCGTCGTTCGATTCTCGAGGCCTCCAGCGGCTACCGCGGCCAGCGGTCGCGGCTGTACCGCAAGGCCAAGGAGCAGCAGCTCCACTCGTTGACCTACGCCTACCGCGACCGTCGCGCGCGCAAGGGTGACTTCCGCAAGCTGTGGATCACTCGCATCAATGCTGCTGCGCGGCTCAACGACATGACCTACAACCGCTTCATCCAGGGCCTGAAGGCCGCTGGTGTCGAGGTTGACCGCAAGATCCTCGCCGAGCTCGCGGTGTCCGACGCCGAGGCGTTCGCCGGCCTGGCTGCGATCGCGAAGGCCGCCCTGCCGGCCGACGTGAACGCGCCGAATGGCGAAGCCGCCTGAGTTCCCTCAGCGATCCGGAACGACCCGTGGACGTGCTTACCGAACGCACGCCACGGGTCGTTTCGGCTGTAAAGCTTCATCGCGGCGCGCAGCGCCGCAAGACCGGGACTTTCCTGATCGAAGGCGCGAATTCCCTCGAATCCGCGCTCGCCGGTGGCCACGCGGTCGAGGTCTTCTGCACCGACGACGCGCGCGAGCGCTTTGGGAGGCTCCTCGACGAGGCCGCCGGAGCGGGCGTGCCGGTCTCTTTGGTGACCGACCGCGCCGCGCGCGGCCTCAGTGACACCGTGACCCCCGCGGGCCTGGTGGCCGTGTGCCGCCTACTCGATGTGTCGATCGAGACCGCGCTCGCCGGCCGCCCTGCTCTTGTCGCCGTACCGGTCGAGATCGCCGAGCCCGGTAATGCGGGCACCGTAATCCGGGTCGCAGACGCGGTCGGCGCAGACGCGGTCGTGCTCGCCGGTGATGCAGTCGATCCGCACAACGGCAAATGCGTCCGCGCCTCTGCCGGCAGCGTGTTCCATCTCCCGATCGCGCGAGAGCGCTCGATCGATGCCGCCTTGTCCGCGCTCACCGACGCCGGCCTGCAGGTGCTGGCAACCGCCGCCGATGGCGAGGTCGACTTGGACGACGCGGACGAGCTGCTACGCGCGCCGACCGCCTGGTTGTTCGGCAATGAGGCACACGGCCTCGCGGCCGATATCGCGGCGCGCGCCGACCATCGCATACGGATTCCCATCCGTGGCCGGGCCGAAAGTCTCAATCTCGCGACCGCGGCCGCGATCTGCCTGTACGAGAGTGCTCGGGCGCATCACCGTGCGGGTACCGGAAATGCGGGCGAGTCGCAATAGGGCGATCGCTTAGGATTTAGTGTTGACACAAAGTTCGGATTGCTGGTAGCCGAGGACAGGAGTGGCAGTAGTCGTGGCGCAAAACGACCCTGAGGAGCAGGTCGATTCCTCCGCGTTGACCGAGGAGTCCCTGACCGCCGCCGCCGAGGCAGCCGAGAAGGCGTTCGCGGCCGCGGACTCGCTCGACGCGCTTGCCGCGGCGAAGACCGAGCACCTCGGTGACCGCGCTCCGATCGCGCTCGCACGCCGCGCGCTCGGTGCGCTGCCGAAGCAGGAGAAGGCGGACGCGGGTAAGCGCGTGAATGTGGTTCGCTCGCGGGTTTCCGACGCGTTCGATGCCCGCCGGGCGGTCCTGCTCGCCGAGCGGGATGCCGCGGTACTCGTGTCCGAGGCCATCGACGTGACGCTGCCGGCGCAGCGCCGGTCCCTCGGCGCTCGGCACCCGATCACCGTGATCTCCGAGGAAGTCGCGGACGTATTCGTCGCGATGGGCTGGGAGGTCGAGGAAGGCCCCGAGGTCGAGACCGAACATTTCAACTTCGACGCGCTGAACTTCCTGCCCGACCATCCGGCACGCACGATGCAGGACACGTTCCACATCGCGCCCGAGGGCTCGCGCCAGGTGTTGCGCACGCACACCTCCCCGGTGCAGATCCGGACGATGCTGGCGCGCGAGTTGCCGATCTACGTCGTCTGCCCAGGCCGGACCTTCCGCACCGACGAACTCGACGCCACCCACACCCCGGTGTTCTCCCAGATCGAGGGCCTTGCCGTCGACAAGGGCCTGACGATGGCGAATCTGCGCGGCACCCTCGATGCGTTCGCCCGTGGCATGTTCGGCCCGGACGCCCGCACGCGGATGCGCCCGAACTACTTCCCGTTCACCGAGCCGTCGGCGGAGGTGGATGTCTGGTTCCCGAAGAAGAAGGGCGGCGCCGGCTGGGTCGAATGGGGCGGCTGCGGCATGGTCAACCCGAACGTCCTGCGCGCCTGCGGTGTGGATCCGGACGAGTACAGCGGGTTCGCATTCGGCATGGGTCTGGAACGGACCCTGCAGTTCCGCAACGGCATCTCCGACATGCGCGACATTGTCGAAGGCGACGTGCGGTTCACCCTGCCGTTCGGCATGCAGTCCTGACTGCTGCCGGCCGTAACGCCCGCGAGCTTCCCGACCACCGACTCGAGAAAGAGCGAACCCCCGTGCGAGTAGCGCAATCCTGGCTGACCGAGATCCTGCAGCGGGCGACACCGGACTGGGAGGTGACGCCGGAGGAGCTCGATGCCGGGTTCGTCCGAGTCGGTCTCGAGGTCGAGGAGATCGACCGCGTCGCTGATATCACCGGCCCGCTCGTGGTCGGTCGGGTCGAGCAGATCACCGAACTGACCGAGTTCAAGAAGCCCATTCGGCACTGCCAGGTCACGGTCGGGTCGGGGGATGGCGAGTCGGCCGCTCGGAGCATCGTCTGCGGCGCGCGCAACTTCAGTGAGGGCGACCTCGTGGTCGTCGCGTTGCCCGGTGCGGTCCTGCCCGGCGGGTTCGAGATCGCCACGCGCACGACCTACGGGCAGACGTCCGAGGGCATGATCTGCTCGCTCGCCGAGCTGGGCGTCGGCCGCGATCATTCGGGCATCCTGGTCCTCGAGCCGGGCACCGCGGAGCCGGGTACGGATGCACAGGAGCTGCTGGGCCTCGACGACACCGTCATCGAACTCAACATCACGCCCGACCGCGGGTACTGCTTCTCGGTGCGCGGCCTGACGCGCGAGCTCGCGTGCGGCTTCGACCTCGAGTTCGCCGACCCGGCGATGCATCTGGTGGCCGCGCACGAGGATGACGCGTGGACCGTGGACGTGCAGCCCGAGTCGGGCTGCACCCGCTTCGCAATGCGCCGGGTCACTGGCATCGATCCGACCGCGATCAGCCCGTGGTGGCTGCAGCGGCGGCTATTGCTCGCCGGCGTGCGCCCGATTTCGCCAGCTGTCGATGTCACGAACTACGTGATGCTCGAACTTGGGCAGCCCCTGCACGCGTTCGACGCGACCGCTGTGAGCGGTGATCTCGTCGTCCGCCGGGCGAATCCCGACGAAACCCTGACGACGCTCGACGACATCGAGCGGCCGCTCGATCCCGAGGACGTCGTCATCGCCGACGATTCGGGTGCGATCTCGCTGGCCGGTGTCATGGGCGGCTCGACCACCGAGGTGAGCACCGAGTCCACCGACATTCTGCTCGAGGCCGCGACCTGGAACTCGCTGGCGATCTTCCGCACTTGCCGGCGGCACAAGCTGATCTCCGAGGCGAGCAAGCGCTTTGAGCGGATCGTCGACCCCGAGGTCAACATCGCCGCGCTGGACCGCGCGGCGACGCTGCTCGCCGAGATCGCCGGCGGCACCGTGCAGCCCGTGCTGACCGACGTGCGGCTGCCGCGACCGGACGCACCGACGATCGCGATCGATATCGATCTCGCGGATCGGGTCGCGGGTGTGGAGTATCCGAACGGCACGTCGGCGCGGCGCCTGACGCAGATCGGCTGCGCGGTCGAGGTCGGTGTCAGCGACAGTGGCCACGGCCAGCTGCGGGTCACCCCGCCGAGTTGGCGGCCGGATCTCGAGCAGCCCGCGGACCTGGTCGAAGAGGTGCTGCGACTCGAAGGGCTCGAGCAGATCCCGTCGGTGCTGCCGCCGGCCCCGCCCGGTCGCGGGCTCACCGTGACTCAGCGTCGCCGACGTGCGGTCGGCCGTGCACTGGCATTCGACGGCTATGTCGAGGTGCCGCCGCCGGTGTTCCTGCCGACGGGCGCCTTCGATGCGTGGGGCCTGGACGAGGACGATCCGCGTCGAAACACCACGAAGGTGCTCAACCCGCTCGAGTCCGATCGTCCCGAGCTCGCGACGACGTTGCTGCCGGGCATGCTCGAGGTCGCGGCCCGCAATGTCTCTCGCGGGCAGCGTGATCTCGGTATTTACGGCATCGCGCAGGTCGTGCTTCCCGGCGACAAGACGGGTGCGGTTTCGCCGCTTCCGGTGGATCGGCGCCCGACCGCAGACGAGATCGCGCTGCTGAACGAGTCGCTGCCGGCTCAGCCGGTGCACGTTGCCGTCGTGCTGACAGGGCTGCGTGATCCGCGCGGGCCGTGGGGTCCGGGTCGCGCGGCGGACGCCGCGGATGCCATCGGTGCGGCACAGACCGTGGCGCGTGCGGCAGGCGTGGAGCTCGATCTCGCCTCGGCGAAGCATCTGCCCTGGCACCCGGGCCGCTGTGCCGAGTTGTCCGTCGATGGAACGGTTGTCGGGTATGCCGGCGAACTGCATCCGGCGGTGCTCGAGCGCCTCGGACTGCCGCCGCGCGCGTGCGCGATGGAACTCGACCTCGACGCGCTGCCGATCTCCACGACGCGCCCGGCCCCAACGGTGGCTGCCTTCCCCGCGGTCCTGCAGGACCTCAACGTGGTGGTGGACAGTGACGTGCCGGTCGCAGCCGTCGCGTCCGCGCTGCGTACCGGAGCGGGGGAGCTGCTCGAGGATCTGCAGCTGTTCGACGTGTACGAGGGCGCGCAGGTGGGCGAGAACCACAAGTCGTTGACGTTCGCGCTGCGGTTCCGTGCGGCGGACCGCACGCTGACCGAGGACGAGGCGAGTGCTGCTCGCGACGCAGCGGTCGCGGCCGCGGCCGGCGCCGTGGGGGCCTCGCTGCGCGCATGATCCGTTGGGCCGCTTAGGGTGACCGGCATGCGCATAGGCTCATCGACATGACAGTGGCCGACGACCAGACCCGCAAGCTCGCCGATCGCCTGCTCGACGCACAGGTCGAGTTCGTGCTCGCCGAGCTGAGCGGAGATCGCCTGCTCGAAGTGGTCGAGCGTGACGTCCGGGATGCGCTTCGGGTCGCCGAGACGGTCACCCTGGCCGATGCGCTCGATCCGAAGCAGGTCAGTGCCACCGTGCGCACGGTTATCGACCTGGTCGGGGGCAGCTTGCTGCCCGGCGAGCTCGCGCGCGCGTTGGTGCCGGCCCTGTACGAACTCGAGGCCAGCGAGCAGTACGGATTGGCCGATGTCGTCGACCGGGACCAGGTCGATGCGCTGGTCGCGACGGTGCTGAGCATGCACAAACTGCATGAGCGCGCGCTGAATCGGCTCACCGATAGTCCGCTGATGGCGACGATCGCAACCACGTTCGTGAACAAGATCGTCGGCGATATCGTCGCGCAGAACCGCGCGGTTGCCGAGAAGATTCCGGGGATGAGCTCGATGTTCTCGCTCGGACTGGATGCGGTCTCCCGGGTGAAGAACGTTTCGGACCAGCTGCTCGGAGATGTCGCGGGCAAGGGCGCGCAATTCGCGCTCAAGCGCCTGAATAGCGCCACCCTCGACCTCATTCGGGACGCGCCGCTCGCGGACGCGGCGATGGAGCTGTGGGACCTGCAGGCCGAGGAGCGGATCTCGGAGCTGCGGGACTACGTGAGCGAGGCCGAGCTGACCGAGCTCGTCGAGCTCGTGGTCGAAATCGCGGTGGTCAGTCGCAACGCCGAGTTCGTCGGTGCGGTCGTCGACTGTGTGGTCGACGTCGTCTTCGAAAAGTACGGGCAGCGTCCCGTCGCGGAGGTGCTCGCCGAAGCGGGTGTGTCCGACGACGAACTTGTCGCCCAGGTCACGCAGCATGCGCCCGGCATTGTGGCCGCAGCCAGGGCCGATGGCCGGTTGGGCGAGCTAGTCCGTGCGAGGCTCGAGCCGTTCTATTCGTCCGATGCGGTGCTCGACATTCTGGCTGCCCGCGACGCCTGACCTGTGCCTCGGCGGCATGCACCAAAACCGGTTATGAATGAGCTTGCATAATGGTGCATAATAAACCGCATGGGAAACAGTGCTGCGCTGCGCGTCGCGGTTGCGGGCGCGAGCGGCTACGCCGGTGGTGAAATCCTGCGTCTGCTGCTCGGCCATCCGGCTCTTCGCGACGGGCGCCTCGAGATCGGAACGCTGACCGCGGGCTCGAACGCGGGCAGCACCCTCGCCGAGCATCACCCGCATCTGCTGCCGCTGGCGGATCGGGTGCTCGCGCCGACGACGATCGACGAACTGCGCGGCCACGATGTCGTTTTCCTGGGCCTGCCGCACGGCAACTCGGCCGCCATCGCGAACGAGCTGCCCGATTCCACGATCATCATCGACTGCGGCGCAGATTTCCGGCTCACCGACGCCGCCGCGTGGGAGCGGTACTACGGCAGCGCGCACGCCGGTAGCTGGCCCTACGGACTGCCCGAGCTGCCCGGCGCGCGGGAGAAGCTCGCCGGTGCGACGCGGATCGCCGTGCCCGGCTGCTACCCCACGGCGAGCAGCCTCGCGATGGCCCCGGCCGTCGCGGCCGGAATCATCGAGCCGCGCGTGAATATCGTTGCCGTCAGCGGCACCTCGGGTGCGGGCAAGTCGCTCAAGCCGAACCTGCTCGGTTCCGAGGTGATGGGCTCGGTGAGCGCCTACGGCGTTGGTGGCGTGCACCGGCACACCCCGGAGATCCGGCAGAACCTCTCCGCGATCGCGGGAACGGATGTCACCGTGTCATTCACGCCGGTGCTCGCGCCGATGCCGCGCGGCATCCTGGCCACCTGCACTGCGCCGACTACGGTCAGCGAATCCGAGGCGCGGGCGGTGTACGAAAAGGCATATGCGGATGAACCTTTCGTGCACGTGTTGCCGGAAAAGGTGTTTCCGCAGACCGGCTCGGTCGTCGGCTCCAACGCAGTTTCGATCGGCGTCACCGTGGACGCCGAAGCGGGCCTGCTGGTCGTCATCGCGGCAATCGACAATTTGACCAAGGGCACCGCCGGTGGCGCGGTGCAATCGATGAACATCGCGCTCGGATACCCCGAGACCGACGGACTTTCGACAGTGGGGGTGGCGCCGTGACCGCGGCATCGACCGATAGTTCGGCCAGCGACCTGGGGCATCCGGTCCCGGGTGGGCGACTGCTGCGTACCCAGGGCGTCACCGCCGCACTCGGCTTCCGCGCGGCCGGAATCGCCGCCGGGATCAAGGTCTCCGGCAAGCAGGACCTTGCGCTGGTTTTCAACGAGGGTCCCGAATACTCGGCCGCGGGTGTGTTCACGAGCAACAAGGTCAAGGCGGCGCCTGTCCTGTGGTCGCAGCAGGTGCTGACCGCGGGCCGGTTGCGTGCTGTCGTGCTGAACTCGGGCGGCGCCAATGCCTGCACCGGCCCCGGCGGCTTCCAGGACACGCACCGCACCGCTGAGGAACTTGCTGCGGCACTGAGTAATTGGGGCACCGAGACCGGAGCCGGCGAGATCGCCGTGTGCTCCACCGGTCTGATCGGCGACCGGTTGCCGATGGACAAGCTCGTGCCCGGTCTCACCGAGATCGTGCACGAACTCGCCGGCGGTATCTCCGGCGGCACCGACGCCGCGCACGCGATCATGACCACCGACACGGTGGCCAAGGAAGCGGCGGTGCATCACGACGGCAAGTGGAACGTCGGCGGTATGGCCAAGGGTGCAGGCATGCTTGCCCCGGCACTGGCCACGATGCTGTGCGTCATCACCACCGATGCCGTCGCGACCGCCGATCAGCTCGACCAGGCGCTTCGCGCGGCCACCCGGCTCACCTTCGACCGGCTCGATGTCGACGGCAGCTCCTCGACCAACGACACGGTGCTGCTGCTGTCCTCGGGCGCGAGCGGCATCGCCCCGACGCAGGACGAACTCGACGCGGCCGTGCTCGCAGTGTGTGACGACCTCGCCGAGCAGCTGATGGCCGACGCCGAGGGCGTCACCAAGCGGGTGCGGGTGACCGTGAACGGTGCTGCGAGCGAACAGGATGCGCTCGTCGCGGCGCGGACGGTGGCTCGGGACAGCCTGGTCAAGACCGCGCTGTTCGGCTCGGACCCGAACTGGGGCCGTGTGCTCGCGGCCGTGGGCATCGCGCCGGTCGAGCTCGACCCGAATCGAATCACCGTGCACTTCAACGGTTCTCCGGTGTGCGTCGACGGCATGGGCGCGCCGGGTGCACGCGAGGTCGATCTGTCGGGCATGGACATTCATGTCGAGATCGACCTGGCGTCCGGAACCGAGTCGGCGAGCATCCGCACCACCGACCTGTCGCACGCTTACGTCGAAGAGAACTCGGCGTACTCGTCATGACGGCTGCCCTGTCCGCCGCCGACAAGGCGCACGTACTCGCGGAAATGCTGCCGTGGCTCAAGGAGCTTCGCGGCAAGATCGTCGTCGTCAAGTACGGCGGCAACGCGATGGTCGACGACACGCTGAAGCAGGCGTTCGCAGCCGATATGGCGCTCTTGCGCACCGTCGGAGTCCATCCCGTCGTAGTGCATGGCGGTGGACCGCAGATCAGCGCCATGCTGAAGAGGCTCGGCCTCGAAGGCGAGTTCCGCGGCGGATTTCGCGTCACCACCCCCGAGGTCATGGACGTCGTGCGGATGGTGCTTTTCGGTCAGGTCGGGCGTGAGCTCGTCGGCCTGATCAACGCGCACGGGCCCTACGCGGTCGGGATCACCGGCGAGGACGCACATCTGTTCACCGCGACCCGCCGGACGGTGCTCGTCGACGGCGAGGCCACCGACATCGGCCTGGTGGGCGATGTGACCTCGGTGAACCCGAGCGCGGTGCACGATTTGATCGACGCCGGCCGGATTCCGGTCGTGTCCACGATCGCGCCGGACTCGGATGGCTTGGCGCACAACATCAACGCGGACACCGCTGCTGCCGCACTCGCGGCGGGCATCGGTGCCGAGCGACTCCTGATGCTCACCGACGTCGAGGGTCTCTACACCGACTGGCCGGACCGCAACTCGCTCGTGAGCGAAATCGACTCGGCCGCGCTGACCGCGCTGCTGCCGCGCCTCGACTCGGGC
Source organism: Aldersonia kunmingensis (assembly GCF_001646865.1). Lineage (GTDB taxonomy): Bacteria > Actinomycetota > Actinomycetes > Mycobacteriales > Mycobacteriaceae > Aldersonia > Aldersonia kunmingensis. The sequence continues at coordinate 42,415 of NZ_LRRB01000079.1, forward strand.
ATGGTGCCGAAGATGGAGGCGTGCCTGCGCGCCGTCGAGGACGGTGTGCCGTCGGCGCACGTCATCGACGGCCGAGTTGCACACGCGGTGCTGCTCGAACTGTTCACCGGGCAGGGCATCGGCACCATGGTCAAGCGTGCCGCGGCGGCGGAAACGGCAGTAAACGAAGACTTTTCGGTTCGAATCGACGCAGGGGGTGCAGCGCTATGAGTGCGACGGAAGCCATGCAGGAGCGCTGGTCGGGCGCCTTGATGAACAATTACGGCGTGCCCAAGATCGCGCTGGTGCGCGGCGAGGGCGCCCTCGTCTACGACGCGGACGGCAAGCAGTACCTCGATCTGCTCGGCGGCATCGCGGTCAACATTCTCGGGCACGGGCATCCGGCGATCATCGAAGCCGTTACCGCCCAGCTGAATACGCTCGGGCACGTCTCGAACCTGTACGCCAGCGAACCGGCGATCGCTCTCGCCGAGGAACTACTCGGCCACCTGGGGTCCTCCGAGGGGAACGGCGACGTGACCGGCCGCGTGTTCCTGTGTAACTCCGGAACGGAGGCCAACGAGGCGGCGTTCAAGCTTGCCCGTCTGACCGGCCGACCGAAGATCATCGCCGCCGAGAAGGCGTTCCACGGCCGGACCATGGGTGCCCTCGCGCTCACCGGTCAGGCCGACAAGCGGGCGCCTTTCGAGCCGATGCCGCCCGGCGTGCAGCACATTCCGTACGGCGATCTCGCCGCGCTCGATGCCGCGGTCGATTCCGACACCGCAGCGGTGTTCCTCGAACCGATCATGGGGGAGAGCGGCGTCATTGTGCCGCCCGAGGGTTACCTGGCGGCCGCTCGGCGGATCACCGCCGAGCGCGGCGCGCTGCTCATACTCGACGAGGTGCAGACCGGCATCGCCCGGACCGGCTGGTTCTACGCGCATCAGGCGGTCGGGATTGTTCCCGACATCATCACTCTGGCAAAGGGTCTGGGCGGTGGAATGCCGATCGGTGCCTGCATCGCCATCGGTCCGGCGGCCGAACTTTTCGCGCCGGGCAAGCACGGCACCACCTTTGGCGGGAACCCGGTGTGCGCGGCGGCGGCGCTTGCCGTGTTGCGCACGGTCGAGCGCGACGGTCTGCTGGCCCGCGCCGACTCGTTGGGCAAACACATCGCCAGCGGAATCGAGGCCCTCAGGCATCCCCTGGTGGATCACGTCCGTGGCGCGGGCATGCTGCTCGGCATCGTGCTGACCGATCAGAAGGCACCGCTGGTCGAGGCCGCAGCGCGCGAGGCAGGCTATCTCGTGAATGCGGCCGCCCCGGATGTGATTCGGCTCGCGCCGCCGCTTGTCCTCACCGATGAGCAGGCCGACGGGTTCGTCGCGGCGTTGCCCGCAATGCTCGACGCGGCCGTGAAGGAAGGTGAATAGCGATGACTCTGCGGCATTTTCTGCGTGACGACGACCTGTCGCCAACCGAGCAGGCCCAGGTCCTCGCCATCGCCGCCGAACTGAAGGCTGCGCCCTTCTCGCGGCGGCCGCTGGAGGGACCTCGGGGCGTGGGCGTCATCTTCGAGAAGAACTCGACGCGCACCCGGTTCTCCTTCGAGATGGGCATCGTGCAACTCGGCGGGCATGCCGTTGTTGTGGACGGTCGCACGACGCAGCTCGGTCGTGAGGAGACGCTCGCCGATACCGGACGGGTGCTCTCGCGGTACGTCGACGCCGTCGTGTGGCGCACGTTCGGCCAGCGTCGGCTCGACCAGATGGCCGAGGCCGCGACGGTCCCGGTGATCAACGCGCTCTCCGATGAGTTTCACCCGTGCCAGGTGCTGGCCGACCTGCAAACGATTCGCGAGCAGAAGGGCAACCTGCGCGGGCTGCGGCTGACCTACCTCGGCGACGGCGCCAACAACATGGCGCACTCGCTCATGCTCGGTGGTGTCACGGCTGGAATCGATGTGACTATCGCTGCACCCGAAGGGTTTACGCCGCATCCCGGCATCCTGGCCGACGCGCAGCGGCGTGCCGCCGAGGTCGGGGCGACGATCACCCTGACCGACAGCGCCGAAAAGGGTGTCGACGGTGCGGACGTGGTCGTCACCGATTGCTGGACCTCGATGGGGCAGGAGAACGACGGACTCGATCGTGTCCGGCCGTTCCGTCCCTTCCAGCTCAACACCAAGCTGCTGACACGCGCGGACTCGAAGGCCATTGTGCTGCACTGCCTTCCGGCCCACCGCGGCGAGGAGATCACCGACGAGGTGCTCGACGGACCGCAGAGCGTGGTCTGGGACGAGGCCGAAAACCGTCTGCACGCGCAGAAGGCGCTGCTGGTCTGGCTGTTGGAGAAGGCCGGAGGCGCGGCGTGAGCACCGCCGCAGGCTCCTCTAACGAGCCCAACCTCGCTGTGGCGTCGCCGCCGGCGGCTACCCGCGCGGGTAGGCAGGCCAGGATCGTCGAGATCCTGTCCACCAATTCTGTCCGCAGCCAAACCGATCTGGCGCGGCTGCTGTCCGAGCACGGCATCGAGACCACGCAGGCGACGCTCTCGCGTGATCTCGACGAGCTCGGAGCGGTGAAACTGCGCGCCCCGGACGGTGGCATGGGCGTGTATGTGGTGCCCGAGGACGGTAGCCCGGTCCGAGGCGTGTCGGGTGGCACCGACAGGCTCTCGCGGCTGCTCGGCGAGCTGCTCGTGTCGACCGACGCGAGCGGCAATCTCGCCGTTCTGCGAACCCCGCCGGGGGCCGCGAACTACCTGGCCAGTGCCCTGGACCGCGCTTCGCTACCCGACGTTGTCGGCACGATTGCCGGGGATGACACCATTTTGGTGATCGCGCGCGAACCCGTCAGCGGCGCGCAGCTCGCCGCCAAGATCGAAAAACTCGTCTGAGCACCCTCGGACATCGAAGAAGGAGCTGGAACAACAATGACCGAACGTGTCGTCCTCGCCTACTCGGGCGGATTGGACACCTCCGTGGCGATCAGCTGGATCGGTAAGGAGACGGGCGCGGAGGTCGTCGCCGTCGCGATCGACCTCGGCCAGGGTGGCGAGGATATGAACGTCGTCCGACAGCGCGCGCTCGACTGCGGTGCCGTGGAGTCGATCGTGATCGACGCCCGCGACGAGTTCGCCGAGGAGTACTGCCTGCCGACCATTCAGGCGAACGCCCTCTACATGGACCGTTACCCGCTGGTCTCGGCCATCAGCCGGCCGCTGATCGTCAAGCACCTCGCCGAGGCCGCGAAGCACCACGGCGCGACCACCGTTGCCCACGGCTGCACCGGCAAGGGCAACGACCAGGTCCGCTTCGAGGTCGGCATCGGTGCGCTCGCACCGAACCTGACCGTGCTCGCTCCGGTCCGCGACTACGCGTGGACCCGCGAGAAGGCGATTGCATTCGCCGAAGAAGAGAAGCTGCCGATCAACGTCAGCAAGAAGTCGCCGTTCTCGATCGACCAGAACGTGTGGGGCCGCGCGGTGGAAACCGGGTTCCTCGAGGACCTGTGGAACGCACCGACCAAGGATGTGTACGACTACACCGCCGATCCCACGATCAACTGGCAGGCGCCCGACGAGGTCGTCATCTCGTTCGACAAGGGCAAGCCGGTCGCGATCGACGGCCGCAAGGTCTCGGTGCTCGAGGCGATCCAGGAGCTGAACGCCCGCGCCGGACGCCACGGCGTTGGCCGACTCGACATGGTGGAAGACCGCCTGGTCGGCATCAAGAGCCGCGAGGTCTACGAGGCGCCGGGCGCGATCGCGCTGATCACCGCGCACCAGGAGCTCGAGAACGTCACCATCGAGCGCGAGCTGGCGCGGTTCAAGCGTCAGGTCGAGCAGCGGTGGGGCGAGCTGGTCTACGACGGCCTGTGGTTCTCGCCGCTGAAGTACGCGCTGGACGCCTTCCTCGCGGAGACGCAGGAGCGGGTCACCGGTGACATCCGGATGATGATGCACGGCGGTAGTGCCGTGGTGAACGGACGTCGCTCCAGCGAGTCGCTGTACGACTTCAACCTCGCGACCTACGACGAGGGCGACAGCTTCGACCAGTCGCTCGCGAAGGGCTTCGTGCAGCTGCACGGCCTGTCGTCGAAGATCGCCGCGAAGCGGGATCTGGGCTTGTGAGTTCGAGCGGGCAGCAGCCCGGCGCGACCGTCACTGGCGCCCTTTGGGGCGGACGGTTCGCGTCGGGCCCGGCCGCGGCGATGGCCGCACTGAGCAAGTCGACGCATTTCGACTGGGCGCTTGCGCCCTACGACATCCGTGCCTCGAAAGCGCACGCCCGCGTGCTGCACAAGGCCGGGCTGCTCGATGACGCCGCCCTCGCGGGGATGCTCGACGGCCTGGACAGGCTCGCGGCCGATGTCGAGTCCGGCGCGTTCGCGCCGGCGGAGTCGGACGAGGATGTGCACGGCGCGCTGGAACGCGGACTGATCGAGCGGGTCGGCGCCGAACTCGGCGGTCGACTGCGCGCCGGTCGGTCGCGCAATGACCAGGTCGCCACGCTGTTCCGGATGTGGCTGCGCGATTCGGTGCGCCGGATCGCGGCGGGTGTGCTCGATGTTGTCGACGCGATCGCGACCCAGGCTGCTGCTCATCCTGACGCGGTCATGCCGGGCAAGACACACCTGCAGGCCGCACAGCCGGTGCTGCTCGCTCATCACCTGCTCGCACACGCTCACCCGCTGCTGCGCGACGTTGAACGCCTGCAGGACTTCGACAAGCGCGCCGCGGTGTCGCCGTACGGCTCGGGAGCCTTGGCGGGCTCGTCGCTCGGGCTCGACCCCGAGGCGATCGCCGCCGAACTGGGGTTCGACGCCTCGGCGGCTAACTCGATCGATGCGACCTCGTCACGTGACTTCGCCGCCGAGGCGGCGTTTGTTCTGGCGATGGTGGCGGTCGACCTGAGCCGGATGGCCGAAGAGGTCATCATCTGGAGCACGCCGGAATTCGGTTACGTCACGCTGGCCGACGCCTGGTCCACCGGATCGTCGATCATGCCGCAGAAGAAGAACCCCGACGTCTCCGAGCTCACCCGCGGCAAGGCCGGCCGGTTGATCGGCAACCTCACCGGCCTGCTTGCCACGCTGAAGGCGCAGCCGTTGGCCTACAACCGCGACCTGCAGGAAGACAAAGAGCCGGTGTTCGACTCGGTGGCGCAGCTCGAGCTGCTGCTGCCGGCGATCGCGGGGCTCGTGTCCACGCTGACCTTCCACACCGATCGGATGGCCGAGCTGGCGCCCGCGGGCTTCACGCTGGCCACCGATATCGCCGAGTGGCTGGTTCGTGCGGGCGTGCCGTTCCGAGTGGCCCATGAGGCCGCCGGTGGATGTGTGCGCAAGGCCGAGGAACGCGGCGTCGGGCTCGACGAGCTCACCGACGAGGAGTTCGCTGCCATCGATCCGGCTCTGACCGGTGAGGTGCGGGACGTGCTCACGGTTTCCGGCTCGATCGCGTCACGCAATGCCCGCGGCGGCACCGCGGGTGTGCAAGTCGCCGCTCAGCTCGGTGAAGTGAGGTCCGCCGCAACTCGGCTGCGAACCTGGGTCGTCTGATCTCGCGCGCGGTAGCTTTGTCACACGCAGCCCGGCTCTGACGCCGGGAGGTGCCGGACAACGCACAACGGTGGGGAGATTCGGTGGAACTGACGACGGCATCGCTGGCGGCGCCTTTGCATCGCATCGTTGCGACCGCACAGAACGGGCTCGAGGTCTTGCGCTTCGGCGGGCTCGATACCGGGCTGAATTCTTCGCCGTACGAACTTGTCGAACACCGCCCCATGTACCGGCTGCGCCGCTACTTCCCGGATGCAGCGCCCGGCACCCGGCCTCCGGTCGTGATGGTTCCGCCCATGATGCTGGCGGCAGACGTATACGACGTCACCCGCGACAAGGGCGCCGCCGGGGTGCTGTACGACCAGGGCGTCGAACTGTGGGTCGTGGACTTCGGGTCGCCCGCGAGCGATGAGGGTGGCTGGGACCGCACGCTGGCCGACCATGTGGTGGCGATCAACGACGCAGTCGACTGCGTCCACAAGATCACCGGTCGCAACGTGCACCTCGGTGGATACTCGCAGGGCGGCATGTTCGCGTACCAGGCCGCGGCCAGCCGGCATACGAAGAACCTCGCGAGCGTGATCACCTTCGGCAGCCCGGTCGACATCATTGCCAACCTGCCGTTCGGCGTGCCGCGGGGCGTCGCCACCCGCGGCGCCGACTTTATGGCCGACCACGTGTTCAGTCGTCTCGCGATCACGGACTGGATGGCGCGCACCGGTTTCCAGCTGATGGACCCGGTGAAGACGGTGAAGGCGCGGTTCGACTTCATGCGGCAGCTGCATGACCGAGAAGCGTTGCTGCACAGGGAGGCTCAGCGACGCTTCCTCGAACGTGAAGGCTGGTTGCCCTGGGCCGGACCGGCCATCGTCGAATTGCTCAAGCAGTTCGTCGTGCACAACCGGATGATGTCGGGCGGCTTCACGATCAACGACCAACTCGTCAGCCTCGCCGACATCACCTGCCCGATCCTCGCATTCGTGGGCGAGGTCGATGACATCGGCCAGCCGCGTGCGGTGCGTGGCATTCGGGAAGCCGCGGCTCGTGCCGAGGTGTACGAATCTCTTTTGAACGCAGGGCATTTCGGCCTCGTTGTGGGCAGCACGGCGGCAACGCAGACCTGGCCGTCGGTCGCCGAGTGGGTGCGCTGGCGTGAGGGCATGGGCGAGTTGCCCGAGCAGATCCACGAAATGGCCTACCGGAATACTCGCGAGGAACGCGATTCGACGATCACCGCCGGTCTCCGGGTCGCGAAGACAGCCGCCGCTGCCGTCTCGGTCGGTGCAGATGTAGGCAAGGGAATCGCCGGGCTCGCGGGCGGCGTGTTGCGCGGCACCGCGGATCTCACCGGTGAAGCGAGCCGGGCGTTGCCGCGGTTGTTCCGGCTCGGCCAGATCCAGCCGCGAACCCGAATCTCGTTCGCGAGCATGCTCGCCGAGCAGGCCAAGCGCGCGCCGTCCGGTGTGTGCTTCCTCTTCGAGGATCGTGCGCACAGCAACCAGGCGGTCGCCGACCGCATCGACAACGTCGTTCGCGGCTTGATCGATTGTGGAGTGCGCCCGGCACAGCACGTCGGTGTGCTGATGGAGACCCGTCCGAGTGGCCTAGCCGCGACCGCTGCGCTGTCGCGACTCGGTGCGGTGGCAGTGCTGCTCCCACCAGGCAGCGATCTTGCCGCGGCCACGCAGCTCACCGGAATCAGCATGATCATCACCGATCCGGAGAATCTGGAGCTGGCGGCGTCCGTCGCGGAGAATGTGCTGGTGCTCGGCGGTGGCAACGAGCGTGGGCTGAGCATTCCGACCTCGGATCGAGTGATCGATCTGGAGCAGATCGATCCGGGCAAGGTGTACGTACCCGGCTGGTACCGGCCGAACCCGGGACTGGCGCGCGACCTCGCGTTCGTTCTGGTGAGCGGCTCCGGGGCGCACATGGCGGCGAAGTATGTCACCAACTACCGCTGGGCATTGTCGGCGTTCGGCACGGCAAGCTCGGCGAACCTGGACAGCACCGACACCGTGTATTGCCTTGCACCCCTGCATCATTCGTCGGGACTGCTCGTCAGCATCGGCGGCGCAATCGCAGGTGGCGCGCGAATCGCGTTGTCGCGCAGCCTCGATATCGATCCGGCATTGTTCGTCGAAGAGGTACATCGCTACGGCGTCACTGTGGTGACCTACACCTGGACGATGATGCGCGACATCATCGATTCCGAATCGTCCCGCCTCGAACGTGGCCATCCTGTGCGTCTGTTCATCGGCTCCGGCATGCCGGTTGGGCTGTGGGAGCGCACAACCGAACGATTCGCGCCCGCGCGCGTGCTCGAGTTCTACGCGTCGACCGAGGGTGATGTCGTGCTTGCGAATGTCGGCGGCACGAAGATCGGCTGCAAGGGCCGGCCCGTCCCCGGTACGGCCGCGGTCGAGTTGGCGGCCTACGACCCGATCACGGGCAAGCTCATCCAGGACGCCAATGGGTTCATGCGCCGGTGCGAGGACGACGAGGTCGGACTACTGCTGGGCAAGGCATCCAACGACGCGCCGCTGCCGCCGGGAGGGATGGCGGGTGTTTTCAAGGCCGGCGACGCATGGGTACCGACGGAGAACCTCTTCTGGCGCGACTCGGATGGCGATTACTGGCTCGTGGATGCCCGCGAAACCGTGATCAAGTCCCCGCGTGGGCCGGTCTACACCCAGCCGATCGTCGATGTGCTCAACGAGTTGCCGCAGGTCGACTTGGCCGTGGCCTACGGCGTCGGGCCGGACGATCGCGAACTCGCGATCGCGGCAATTACGGTGCGCAAGGGTGCGGCGGTGGACGCCGAACTGGTCACCGAGGCTTTGCGCGGACTCATCCCGGCGCAACGCCCCGGACTGGTCCACATCGTGGATGACATCTACGTCGGCTCATCGTTCCGTCCGTCCGCCGCAGCACTCAAGGCGCTCGGCCTTCCTGAGCCCGGCCCACAGTGCTGGTACTACGACCCGACTGACGGGTCGTACCGCGAACTCACCGACACTGCCGCGAAAGAGCTGTTGACGGGCAAGATCGTCGGTTGACGTAAGGTGCTGCTCGGCCGATGGGCACCGTAGACAACTGATCGAAGGGACACGCTGGAGTGGGCACCGTGCTGGATGATGCGTTGTTGGAAATTCTGGCCTGCCCGCAGGACAAGGGCCCGCTGTTGCTCGTTGAGCCGGCGCTTGTCGAGGGCGGGGGCGAAAACGCGCTGCTGTACAACCCGCGCCTGCGCCGTGCGTACCCGATTGAGTCGGGAATCCCGGCGCTCCTCGCCGACGAGGCGATCGAGGTCACCGACGAGCAGCACGCCGACTACGTGGCTCGTGGCCGATCCGGCGGCGGATCCGGGGCCGACAAGTCCTGAACGTGTCGGCCGAGCAGGAACTGCGCGTCGATCCATTGGCCGCTGCGCAGCGCCTGCTCGGTGCGATCGTCCGCATCGAGGACGTGGCACTGCGGATCGTCGAAGTCGAGGCCTACGGCTCCGATCCAGCCGGACCGTGGCCGGACCCCGCCGCGCATTCCTATCCCGGACCGACCGCACGCAACACTGTGATGTTCGGTCCGCCGGGCCGGCTGTACGTGTACCTCAGCTACGGCATGCACCTGTGTGCCAACGTCACCGTTGGCGCCGAGGGATCGGCGGGCGCGGTGCTGCTGAGGGCCGGTGAAGTGATCGACGGAATCGAGACCGTGCGCGGCCGTCGGCCCGCCTGCCGCAATGACGACCGGCTTGCACGCGGGCCGGGAAACCTCGGCAATGCACTCGGAATCCGCTTGTCGGACAACGGCAATGCGCTGTTCGACCCTAACTCCCGAGTCCGACTCGAACTCGGCTCCGAGGCGGAGTGGGTGAGCGGCCCGCGGGTCGGGATCAGCGTTGCTGCCGATCGCCCGTGGCGGCTGTGGCTGCCGCACTCCGGCGCGGTTTCCGCCTATCGGCGTAGCCCTCGTGCGCCCGCTGTCGGCAGTGCGGGAAAATCGACTACGTGACCGACAACAACACCACCGACATCGTCGACGAGCTGGCCTGGCGCGGGCTGATTCAGCAGTCGACCGACCTCGACGCGCTGCGTGCCGCGGCGAAGGCCGGTCCGCTGACGCTGTATGCCGGTTTCGATCCGACCGCGGCCAGCCTGCACGCCGGGCATCTGGTCCCGCTGTTGACGCTGCGGCGGTTCCAGCAGGCCGGCCACCGACCGATCGTGCTCGCGGGCGGTGCCACCGGCCTGATCGGTGATCCGCGTGATGTTGGTGAGCGGGTCATGAACTCCACAGACACGGTTGCCGAGTGGGCGACGAACATTCGGTCGCAGCTCGAGCGGTTCGTCGACCTCGACGACTCGGCGAACGGCGCGATCATCGCGAACAACCTCGACTGGACCGGCCCGATGAGCGCGATCGACTTCCTGCGCGATATCGGCAAGCACTTCTCCGTGAACGTGATGCTGGCACGTGACACCGTGCGTCGACGGCTCGAGGGGGAGGGCATCTCCTACACCGAGTTCAGCTACATGTTGTTGCAGGCCAACGACTTTGTGCATCTACGCCGGCAGTACGGCTGCACGTTGCAGGTCGGCGGATCGGATCAGTGGGGCAACATCATCGCCGGTGTCGACCTCAACCGTCGCCTGGACGGTGAGCACGTGCACGCGCTGACGGTGCCGCTGGTGACGTCCGCGGACGGCAAGAAGTTCGGCAAGTCCACCGGCGGTGGCAGCCTCTGGCTCGACCCGCAGCTGACCAGCCCGTACGCCTGGTACCAGTACTTCGTGAACACGGCCGACGCGGACGTGATCCGCTACCTGCGCTGGTTCACGTTCCTGTCGGCCGACGAACTCGCCGCCCTCGAAGCGGAGACTCAGGACCGACCGCAGGCGCGTGCCGCCCAGCGCCGACTTGCGGCGGAGATGACCACGCTGGTGCACGGCGAGCACAACACCCGCGCTGTCGAGCTCGCGAGCCAGGCGCTCTTCGGCAAGGCCGAGCTGTCCGAGCTGGATGAAGGAACGCTTGCCGCGGCGCTTCAGGAGGCCTCGGTTGCCGAACTGTCCCCGTCCGATCCGTCCTCGATCGTGGACCTCCTGGTGGCCACCGGCCTCTGTGAAAGCCGCGGAGCCGCTCGCCGGGCAGTCAAGGAGGGCGGCGCGTCGGTGAACAACGTCCGTATCTCGAGCGAGGACTGGGTGCCGGAAACCGCCGACTACCTGCACGGACAGTGGCTCGTGGTCCGGCGCGGCAAGCGGAACTTCGCGGGAGTGCGGCGCGTTTCGAGCTGATCTTGATCGTGCCGTGAATCACATTCGTGTGATTCGCGGCGAGGCGGTCTCGGTGTCACCAGCTCTGACCAGCGGTGATCCCGGGACACAAGGCCTGTGACCAGCCGATTTGGATCTTCGCCGGTAGGCCCTGTAATTTTCTTCGAGTCAGAGCGACACGGACACCAACTCCCCCTCCTAGAGGGGTGAGCAACGAGGTTGGACGAAGCGCTGATTCTGGTCCTGAAGCTCGTGTAGAGTGGTGGGCCGGTCCTCGTACTGAAGCTTGGGTGTGTGGTTTGCGTCCGGGTGGGGTT
>NZ_LRRB01000013.1 GCF_001646865.1 Aldersonia kunmingensis
AGCCGATCGGCCTGCAGCCCACGCAGACCACCAGTTGCTTCGCCTGCCACGAGCCCGTCGGGCCGGACACCTCCACCCGGTCCCCGGTCTCGGCAATCGCGGTGACCTCGCTGTGCAGCGCTATCTGCCCGCCCGCCGCGGTCACCTGCTCAGCCAACCTGTCGGTAATCCCCCGGTAGTCGACGATCCCGGTGCTCGGCACGAACAGTGCGCCCAGGCCGGCCACCGCGGGTTCGCGGCGCGCCAGCTCGGCACGATCGACAACCTCGACGTCGAGCTGGTTGTGCTTCGAGCGCTCGTACAGCGCCGTCATCCGCTCCATCTCGATCGGGCTGGTTGCCACCAGCAGCTTCCCGCACTCCTCGAAGGGGATGCCGTGCTCGGCCGCGAACTCCTTGGTAGCCGCGGCACCGCGCCGACAGAGCTCGGCCTTGAGGCTGCCCGGCTGGTAGTAGATGCCCGAGTGGATGACGCCGCTGTTGTGACCGGTCTGCTGCCTGCCGAGCGCGTCGCCCTTCTCCAGCAGCACCAGCGCTGCGCCGGGCCGCTCCGCGAGGATGCGTACGGCGGTCGCGACGCCCACAATCCCGCCGCCGATCACGCAGTAGTCATACATTCGCATCATCCTGCCAGCGCGCCTAGGCATACCCGTGCAACGATCACGTCATGCTCACGACCGATTCGGGCGAGATCATCCAGCGCATCGATACCCGGGCAGAGTTCGATGCGCTGTTCCAAACGGGAGCGACCGTCACTGCCGGAGCGCTCACCGAACTCAAGTTCTTGATCGATCGCACCGAGAAACAGCTGTACTTCCTCCCCCCGGAGTTCGCGTTCCACTTCGACTTCTATCAGCGAGCCCTGAACGGTCCGCTCGACAACGCCGAGTTCAACCAGCGCGCCTACAACCGGCCCGATCGGGATTTCATCCCCGGCACGGTGACCTCTTACGACAGCTTCGTTGACCCGGCCACCGGGAAACGCGGCCAGATCTGCTTCAGCTACTGGCCGACGGACAAGTTCGACGTCACGCTTCTTTCCCAGACCCGCGACATCCTGCGCGGCGGACTGGCGTTCCTCCCGCCCGGCAGCGATCTCGCGTTCCGGCCGGGTGGCCCGATCCAGCAACGGATTGTCAACGAGCTGCGCGCTCAGATCGTCGCGGCCGGGCTGACCGTGCGCACCAACCTGGAGATCTCGCGCGGGCTCGGCTATATCGCACTGTCCGTGGGGACCGCCGTCGGCAAACTCGTCATCGTCGAACCCGGTGCCGCGGTACCAGTGCTGTCGCGTACCGAGGCTGTCGCATTCCTCGGCGATGTCCCCGCCGACGCACCTCCGGTCGCGGCTATCTTCACGACCACCGTGCAGACCTACAACTCACATCTCGGGATCAAGTATCGCCAGGACGACACCCCGTACTTCTACAAGTCCTTCACGGCGGCCGAGCTCGATTCGCTGCGCGGGTTGGCCGGCAAGTTCGTCTCGGTGGTCACCGACGTCAAGGACGCCAGTGTCGTGGAGGCGACCTCGGAGCAGGCAAAGGAATACATCGATCGCGTCAAGCCGAAAGGCCGGGTTCGCTTGTCTCCCAACCTCGGTGAGAACAGCGCACGCGGCTACGCCGATCTCGCCGAGCGCGTCGTCGGGCCCGAAGGCGGGTGGGAAGCCGCCGCTCTCGCCGCATATGGCCGCAAGACGTGTGGCGTGGTCGAGCTGTCTCGGTTGCATCTTGCAGGCACCTTCGCACTCACCGAACCCGGTGCGCCGCAAGTGATAGCACCCGCCGAGACGATCGGCATTCCGGCGAACTGGTACGTCCGGTTCATGCGCAAAGCCGTCGACGGCAAGGGCCGCAAGTTCGCCGATCGCGCCCACGACATGATCGGAGACTCGCGTTTCAACGACCCGGTCTGGCGGACCCGCGCGCTGGCCAAGCTTCGCAAGGCCATGGTCGAGGCGGAGCTGCCCAAGAGCCTCCGAAAGAACCTGCTCGAGCAGGTCGTGCGCCCCTATCTCGACCTGCACCCGTACGCACGCAGCGCGCGGCTGCGCTCCTCGTCGCCCGTGGTGGAGGATTCCGGCGGTGCCTTACCTAACATGGCCGGCGCATTCGACTCGGACACCGCGCGCTGGAAGCCCGGAACGAAGGCGGATAAGACGGCAGAGAACTGCCTATCGGCCATCGCGGCTTCGCTTCAGTACGTCTGGGCATCGGTGTGGAACGACCGCGCACTGGCCGAATTGACCTGGCACAATGTCGATCTCGATGTCGGTTCAGTGACGATGGCCGTGCTTGTCACGCCGAACGAGGACAACGAACTCGCCAACGGAGTGGTGCGGGTCAACCGTGATCTCGCAGGATTCTTCTCGATCACCGGCGAGACCCAGTTCGGCGAGAACCTGGTGACCAATCCGGAGGCAGGCGCGACGCCGGATACCTGGATCGACGGCAACTACGACGTTCTCGACGGCGTCGAACGGCAGGACATCTCCTACGAGCGGGAGAGCAACCTGCATCCGGGCGACCCAAAGCGCCCGCATGCCTTCACCGACAACGAGATTCGCGCGGTGTACGAGGCAATGCGCAAACTCCGGCCCCATTTCGCCGAACTCGACGGCCGTGCGCCCGAGGATTACCTCGATGAATGCGAAGTGAAGATCACGTCCGCCGGCCGGGTTCTGATCAAGCAGGAAAGATGTTGGGTCGATTGACCTTTCGGATGTGAGGTGCACACATGAGTGAATCGGTCGATCTACCGCAGGATTCGATCACCGTTGTCCGCGAGTTCCTACACGCGCTGGAGATGGGCGAGATCGACGAGGCGCTCGAACTCGTCGATCCCGACCTGGTGTGGCGCAACACCGGCTGGCCGGTGATCCGCGGCCGCGAGCGGGTGCGCTGGCTGCTCACCCGGCAGTTTGCACTGCAAGTCCAGCTGTCCGCGCGAATCACCCACATCGCCGAAGACGTCGGGTCGGTGCTCGTGGAGCGGATCGACGACCTGCGCTTCCGGCGCATCGAGGCGTCGTTCTTCGTGTGGGCCCGGTTCGACATCGTCGACGGCCGGATCGTCGGGTGGCATGACCGCTACAGCATCGGCTCGGTGCTGGTGAACGTCGTCATCGGCGCGGCGCGGTCACTTCTGAAGCCGCGCCGCTGACCGGTCACGCCTTCCCGGAGAGCTTCTTGTCCGCCCGCCCGCTCATGACCGGCAAATCGAGGTAGCTCTTGATACCCGGCTCCGCCTCGCAGACGTAGGGGACGGAGTTCACCAGGTGGTTCGCGGTAGCCACGATGCCCGGATTTCGGATAAGGCCCTCTTCGGGCGTCTCCGGCTGCAATCCCTTGATACGCACCGAGATCGACGGATCACCGTGCAGCTCCACTTCGAAGCGCTCGCCCTCTGCGCCGAGCTCCCACGGCGGGTCGAGGTGTTCCTCACCCATCAGCCAGTTGACGGCAACGCTCGCGACAATATCGTCGCCGACCACGGCATCCCACTGGAACCGTTGCGCCGCAACCTGTCCCGGTTTGATCGGACCGATCGGCGAATCGATATCGGCAGTCGCGACCGCGACCTGAAGGTTCGGCCGGATCTCCGCGTTCGGGTCGAAACCGAGCGCCTCGACAATCATCCGGAGCGACTGGGCGAAGCCGGCGCCGAGCAACCCGAGCATCGGGCCCGACATCGCCTCATCGGGCGTCGCACCGAACTGCATGATCGAGCGCACCACGTCCGGCGCGTTGTAGCTGCGGATATCGGAGAATTCCTCGGCCCGCACGAACGTCACCGACGAGGACAGCGACGAGAAGACCATCGGGATGAGGTCGGTGATTCCGCCGGGGTCGAGCCCGGTGCCGTGCAGGGACACCCCTGCCTCGACGGCTGTCGCCTCGATTCGGGCATCTCGCTCGCTGGGCAGGAACCAGCCGAGCGGTGTGACGACGTTCTTCCCCGACGCCAGCAGCGCCGCGACTTCCTTCTTGTCCGCAACGAGCGGGGAGTAGACGACGCAATCCGCGTCGAGACTCAGCAACTCGTCGGTGTCCTTGGTCGCGGCGACGCCGAGCGGCCCGATGCCGACGATCTCGCCGACATCGCGGCCCGCCTTGTCATCGCTGTAGACCTTGCAGCCGACGAGCTCGAGCTCCGGATGCGCCACGATGGCACGTACGGCGGCCTGCCCGACCCCTCCGGTTGCCCACTGAATGACTCGATAGACCACCACTGACCTCCTCGTCGGCAGGCGCCACCCGCTAGCGCCATGCTAGAACACGTTCTAGTCGCAAAGGTGTGATCGGCACAACCCCCAGGTAGCGCCCGGATGCGCCGCGCGATTTCGAGTAGTGCGCTACTCACGCCCCGCGCGACGGCGGCTCGCACACTTTTCCTACCCGATACGCACGCCAACCGGGAGGAACGCCATGACCACCGTCGACATCGCCGCGATCTCGATCGATCCGGACTACTCCACGCGCGCCGGCTACGACCCGAAGTTCCTCGCCGTGACACTGCCGCTACCCGCCCCCGCGGCGTCATTGTCCGGGTTTGTTTCCGCCGAGCTGCGCTACCACCACTTCAGCGTCGTCATGCACCGCAAACGCCGGATGGCGCTGTTCACGGCGGTGAACATCGACGGCGGCCAAGCGCAGCAGCTCGCCCGCGAGCCGGACCGCTGGATCCGCGACCCACGCATCGCGGCGGACGAACAAACCGACGAAGCGCTCTACCGGCAAAACGACCTGGATCGAGGCCATCTGGTGCGTCGGCTCGACCCGGCCTGGGGACCGGCCGCGAAGGCTGCGAACGACGACACCTTCCACTTCACCAACTGCACTCCGCAGCATCACGAATTCAACGCCGGAGCCACGCTGTGGGTCGGCCTGGAAGATTACGTACTGCGGAACACCGATACCCACGATCTGAAGGTCAGCGTGCTGACAGGGCCAGTGCTCGCCGACGGCGATGTGCCCTATCGCGGCATCGAATTGCCCCGCCAGTTCTGGAAGGTGGTGTCGGTGGTCAAGGAGGACGGCACCCTGTCCTCGACCGGCTATCTGCTCAGCCAGGAAGCACTGCTCGACGAATTCACAATGGGCCCAGCGGAATTCACCTTCGGCGCGTACCACACTTACCAGGTACCTGTGCGCCGGATTGCAGAGCTGACCCACCTCGATCTCGGCGTCCATATCTCAGCCGACCCGCTCGAAACAATCGCGTTCAGCGGCTCCGCGCGCGAATTGTTGCGCGAGCAGGACGTATTCGTCTGACGGGTCTACCATCGGGACATGGCCTCGCCCCGAACCCTCGAAGAGTCGCGCGCCATTTCGCTTCCGCTCGCTGACGCGTACCACGGCACTATCGTTTTCCCGCTACCGGAATTGTTTCGGCACCGAAGCGGGCCGATTCCGCCGATCAAGGAGATCCGCGACCAGGACGGCGAATGGGGCACGGTCGGCCAAACCCGGACGATCCTGCTGCAGGGTGGCGGAAGCGTACGCGAGGAGTTGACGAGCGTCGACGCGCCGAACTCGTTCGGTTACCGCCTCGCCGAGGTCAAGGGCCCGATGTCGTTGCTGTTCACCGCTGTCGACGGGCTCTGGAGTTTCGCGCCAGACGGCACCGGAACCAACGTGAGCTGGCAGTGGACGGTACACCCGCGCGCTGCCGTTCCCGGCTTTGTGATTTCGGCGTTCGCGCACTACTGGCACGATTTCGCCGGCAAGTCGCTCGCCGAACTGTCCACTCGCCTGGCCGTCTAACTGCGCACCTGCGCAGGCAGGTATTCGCGTATCGAATGAGTACCCGGACAACGCTATTCGGGTAGTGAACTACGCCTGCTTTTCGGCTCCGCGGAACTCACAGTGGTAATTGTCCGCGACGGCATCCGAAAGGCAGAGAACAATGATCTTCGACGACGACAACACCGGCGTAAGTCCGCTCGGCGCCGGCGAACAAACCACGGGACGGTTCGTGGTGGTGTTCGCCGAAGGCGCCGACTTCAACACCCAAGCTCGCGAGCTGCGCAGTGTCGCAGGGATTTCCGAGGTCGCCTCGGCAAGCGAGCTGCGTTCGCGCGCCGGCGGTACGGACGAGCTCTCCACCTCGCCCGCAACCGTTTTCGACCGGCTACGCATCGCGGTTGTCGATGCCGATCCACGGCAGACGGTCGCATTGCAAGCGGCCCAGGAGACCGACAGCCCCATCCTCTCCGTCGAACCGGAACTGATTCACCATCCGCTCGCTGCACCCGTGCTGAGCCAGGTGTGGGCCGATTCCGATGCGCACGCCTGGGGACTCGCGGCGACAGCTGTCCTCGGCTCGTCCGTGGACGGCACCGGCGTCAAGGTGGCCGTGCTCGACACCGGATTCGACCTGAAGCATCCCGACTTCGCCGGACGCAAGATCACCAGCCGGTCGTTCGTGCCGGGCGAAGACGTGCAGGACGCGAACGGCCACGGCACACACTGCATCGGCACCTCCTGCGGAGCGAAGCAGCCTCAGGGAGTGCGTCGCTACGGCGTTGCCCATGCCGCGGAGATATTTGCCGGAAAGGTGCTCTCCAACAGCGGATCCGGTAGCGATGCCAACATCCTCGCTGCGATCGAGTGGGCGATCGACAACGACTGCGACGTCATCTCGATGTCTCTCGGTGCCGATGTGCGGCGGAAGTCGATGGCCTACGAGGCGGTCGGTCGGCGCGCACTCGACGCAGGCACGCTGATCATCGCGGCGGCAGGCAACAATGCTCGACGACCCGGCGACCCCGGATTCGTCGGTATCCCCGCCAATAGCTCGACGATCATGGCGGTGGCCGCGATCGATCCCACCGAACTGGTGGCGGCGTTCTCCTCAGGCAGCAGCGACGTGGAGGGCGGCCAGATCGACATCGCGGCGCCGGGTGTCAACGTGTTCTCGTCGTGGCCCCTGCCGAAACGTCACCGCGCGATCAACGGCACCTCGATGGCGACTCCACACGTCTCCGGAATCGCCGCGCTATGGTGCCAGCAGTCCGGCAAACGTGGCCGCGACCTATGGACCCTGCTCACGCAGAATGCCCGCAGGCTCCCGCTGCCGTCGTCCGATGTTGGTGCCGGGTTGGTTCAGGCACCACGCTGACTCGCGACAGGGAGGTCACACCACCCATGACGAGTCCGATCGGGGTGACCATCACGATCGACGATGCCGCGCTCGGCGATGTCCATGACATCGCCGAGCAGGCGCGTGCGGCGGGACTGACGGTGTCGTCGGTGCTTGACACCTTGGGCATCATCACCGGGTCCGTGGACCGCGAGGCGATTGCGGCGTTGGCTCGCATTCCGGGGGTGAGCGCCGTTGAGCCCGAGGCCGGGATCGGCATCGCGCCGCCGGATTCGCCCATCCAGTGAGTCCTAGTCGAGCTGAGGCATGACCTCGGACGCCACGAGTTCCAGGTGCTCGATGTCGGACAGGTCGAGGGTCTGCAGGTAGATGCGGGTGGAGCCCAGGTCGCCGTAGTTGCCGAGCTTGTCGACGACCTCGGCGGGCGTGCCCGCGGCACCATTCGCGCGCAACTCATCGACCTCACGGCCTATGGCAGCAGCGCGCCGGGCGATCTCCTCCTCGGTGCGGCCGCAGCACAGCACCAGCGCATTGGAATAGACCAGTTCGTCGGCGGACCGTCCGACGGCAGCGCATGCCTCGCGCACACGGCCGAACTGCTCGCGGGTGGTCTCCAACGGGACGAACGGCATGTTGAACTCGTCGGCATAACGTGCCGCAAGCGCCGGCGTGCGCTTCTTGCCCATCCCGCCGATGATGATCGGCGGCCGCGGACGCTGCACCGGTTTCGGCAGCGCAGGCGAGCCGGTCACCGGGAAGTGCTTGCCGTCGTACGAAAAACTCTGTCCTACTGGGGTTTCCCACTTTCCGGTGATCACCGCGAGTGATTCCTCCAGGCGATCGAACCGCTCGCCCAGCGACGGGAATGGGATGCCGTATGCCTTGTGTTCGGCCTCGAACCAGCCCGCCCCGATACCGAGTTCGACCCGGCCGTCGCTCATCGCGTCGACCTGCGCCACCGCGACCGCGAGCGGTCCCGGGTAGCGGAAGGTCGCGGAGGTGACAAGGGTGCCGAGCCGGATGCTCGACGTCTCCCGGGCAAGCCCCGCGAGCGTGATCCAGGCGTCCGTCGGGCCGGGCAGGCCCTCGACGTTCATCGCCAGGTAGTGATCGGACCGGAAGAACGCACCGTATCCGAGTTGCTCTGCTGCCTGCGCTACGCGGAGCAGATCGTCGTAGGTCGCGCCCTGTTGTGGTTCGGTGAAGACCCGCAGTTCCATGCGACCAACTCTGCCAAAAATCACTGCCCGCGGCAGCCGAGGCCGTCGCGGGCAGGGGGGAGCCGAGTTCAGCCGCTCATGAGTACGTCCGCAACCCGGCGACGCGGTGTCGGCTCGACCTCACCCGCGGGCGCATACCCGACGCGCAAGACCATCTGCGGGTAGGCCTTGTCGTCCAGCAGCTCTCGGCGGATATCGGCGCGAATGTCGAGGCATTCCAGCGGTTCTGTCACCGGGCAGGTCGCCAGGCCCAGCCGGGTGGCCTCGAGCATCGCTGCGCTCATCGCCTCGCCGGCACGCAGCCGCGCGGTGGGGTCGTCGGACTCGGTTGTGATCACGATGAGCGACGCGTAATCCATCGGCGCGGATTCGTCGTCTGCAGCCGCACCCTGCACGAAAACCCTCGCGGGCAGTGGTGCATTCCCCTGCGGTGCAACGCAGTTCGATGCCGGCACGCCGTCGGAGGTGCACTCCTGACCACTCCACATGACGAGTTCGAGTCGATAGTCGGGATCGCCTGCGTGCCGCCGTGCCGCGGCGCGCTGCGCAGCGCCGAGGTAGATGCCTTCGATCGGCGACATCTCCCTGGCGAGCGCGCCCGTTCCGGTCGCGGCGGCCAGCACGGCCTGCAACTGATCGGGCGGAACGGGATGCGCGTCGTATGGGCGGCGGTCGGTGCGCCGCTGCACAATCGCATCCGCCAGCGACAACTCGTCGGAAGTGGGGCGATGTTCGGTGAGGCGGATGGTCGCCAGATGCGTCGGATGGAACAGCCGCGGCATACGTTCCACCTCGGTCGCCCATCCCGCGGCGGCGCAGGCGGTGCGCAGGTGGTGCAACGCAGCGCCGCAGCTGAGCAGCAGCTCGCGGCCGTCGCTGTCCGCGGCCGACAGCATGAGGCTGTCGTCGGCGAAGAGATCGATCCGGTCGTCGACCAGGCGCCATCGCCACGGCTGGGTGTTATGTACCGAGGGGGCGCGGGTGGCGAGGGTGATCGCCTGCTCGAGCGTTCCTGGGTCGGCTTGTGTGTGCCGTGTCATCGTGCTCATCTCCGATGGAAGAAGTCACATTCGACAATGGCACCGCGCCAGCTCGGCGGGTAGGGACCTTCGGCACCGATCCGAGGGCCAACTGGATGCGCGTCAGGCCACCTCGGGAACCCCCGCCAGCGCCGCCCGAAGCTCATCCTCGGAAAGCGGGTCGTCGGCGAGCGTCCCGCTCAGGTACTGCTCGTAGGCGCCGAGCTCGAGCAGGCCGTGGCCGGACAGGCCGATGACGATGACCTTCTCCGTTCCGGCCTCCTTCGCCGCGATCGCCTCCCGGCGCGCCTGGGCCAGCGCGTGCGAGGATTCCGGCGCCGGAACGATGCCCTGGGTGCGTGCGAACTCGAGACCAGCCTGGAAGCACTCGGTCTGGTGCAGCGCGACCGCCTCGATGTAGCCCTCGTGGACGGCATGCGAGACCAGCGGCGCCATGCCGTGATAGCGCAGGCCACCGGCGTGGATCGGCGATGGCACGAAGTCGTGGCCGAGGGTGTACATCATCATCAGCGGCGTCATGCCCGCCGTGTCACCGAAGTCGTAGCGGAATTCGCCGCGCGTGATCGTCGGGCAGGACGACGGCTCGACCGCGAGGATGCGCGTGCTCGCCCCGTTCACCAGGTTCTCTCGAAGGAACGGGAAGGACAGCCCAGCGAAGTTCGATCCGCCACCGGCACAACCGAGCAGGACGTCGACCTTCTCCTCGCCGGCCTTGGCGAGCTGCTTCAACGCCTCTTCGCCGATAACCGTCTGGTGCAGCAGTACGTGATTGAGGACGGACCCGAGCGCGTACTTCGCGGCCGGATCCTGCGCGGCGACCTCTACGGCCTCCGAGATCGCGATGCCGAGCGAACCGGTGTGTCCCTCCGGGTAGGACTTGCCCGCCTCGGTCAGCCGCGACGGCGAGCGGTGCACGGTACCGCCGAAAACCTCTATGAGCGTGCGGCGTTGGGGCTTTGTGTCGTACGAGACGCCGACCTGCCAAACCTCACATTCGACGCCGAAGAGAGCGCTCGCGTACGCGAGGGCTGTGCCCCACTGCCCGGCGCCGGTCTCGGTGGTGAGCCGATTGATGCCGTTGATCTTGTTGTAGTAGACCTGCGGCACCGCGGTATTGACCTTGTGCGAGCCGGCCGGAGAAACACCCTCGTACTTGAAGTAGATGCGCGCCGGGGTGTCGAGTGCCTTCTCCCAGCGCCGCGCGCGATACAGCGGTGACGGACGGTACTGACGGTAGACGTCGAGGACTGGACCGGGGATGTCGATATAGCGCTCACTGCTGACTTCCTGCGCGATCAACTCCGGTGGGAAGAGCGGTGCGAGATCGTCCGGACCGACCGGCTGATGCGTGCCGGGGTGCAGCGGCGGCGGCGGAGGCGTCGGGAGGTCCGCGATGATGTTGTACCACTGGGTGATCTCGTCATCCGGGCCGAGCGTGTACACGACCTGCTCGTCGCTCATCCGTGCTCCTTCTCTACTGCCGGCGCAGGGTCGCCGACAAATGGTGTTGCAGCGGCTGTCCGACCGCAGCCATCTCCACGGTGTACGTCATCTCGTCACCTACGACACGAAACGAACGGGTCAGCGCGTCCACTTCTTTCGCAGTCGCGGTGAGCCCGATTTGTGCGCTGACGAGGTCGAGCGCGATCGTGCCCCCTTCGACGGTGAACGTGCCTTCCTGGATCTCGGTCACCCCGGTCGGATGCACGAAAACCCACTCGACGCGGCCGGGCGTGGGCATCCGCAGATAGCCGGTCTCGGCATGCAACGGACGGCCATCGTCGGCAGCCTTCGTGCGCTGGCCGTAGGCGAGAAACGGCTTGCCGACGTGACCGAAGGTGATCTCCTCGAGGTATTCGAACGAATCGATGGTCGGGTACTCGCCGCTTCCGGTACCCGCCCAGGTGCCGAGCAGCGGGGCGAGCGGGGCGACGTCGGGATGCAGATCCGGCACCGCACCGACGTTACGCCCGGGGTGCGGTGCCGTCGGGACTAATCGACTGGGACGACGCCGCGCGGGAGGACGAGCGACAGGTCGGTGTAGGTGACGATGCCGGACTCGGCGGCGACAACTCCGGGGATCGCGTTGATCGGCGGCATCGCCGTCATGATGTGGCCGATCACCATGAAGTCCTCGAGCGTCTCGGCCTGGAAGTCCGGTGGCGGCAGGAAGCTGACGACGTTGCGCACGGTCGGGCGGCCGTCGACCTGAAGTACCCAGCCGTCCTGATCGATCTTCCAATCCGGTTCCAGCGTCTGGCCTTTGCGCCACCGGACAGTCAGTTCGACGATTGTCTTGCCGTTCCGGATTCCCTTCCAGCTCGCATAGACGCCCGCGACGCAGCCTGCCGGGATCGTCCACGAGCCCAGATCGAGATCGGCCGTGGTCTGCGCATACTCGGCGTCGCAGCGCACCTCGTCGAGTTCGACGTCGAGCGCATCGGCGATCATCCGGACCGCCTCGCCGAACACACCGGTACCGTGTGCCGTCATCGCGGCCAGGTCCGGGTGGTCGATCGGCTGTCCGAAGCCCACCGGCTTCTCGGTCGCGGGCGAGTCGTAGAACGTCGTGTCGGCCGCCTCGCTGACGGTGACCTTGTCAACCCGGTCGCAGATGCCCGCCGAGACGATCGCCAACAGGTTGATGAAGCCGGGGCTGATGCCGGAACCGAACATGGTCGACCCACCGGTCTTGCACGCCTCCGCGATCTTGTCGCGGCCCGCGCCCTGGTTGTGCCCGGTGATGAAGGACGCCGTGGATACGACGTTCACTCCCGCGGACAGGATGCGCGCGAGCTCGTCGACGTCGATCCACATCGGGTTGTAGACGACGACGTCGGGACGCAGCCCGAGCAGCGCGTCGACATCGTCGGTCGCCGTCACTCCAAGCGGCTCGATACCCGCGAGTTCGCCGACATCGCGCCCGACTTTGTCCTTCGACCAGGCGTAACAGCCGACTAGTTCCAGGCTCGGGTTCGCAGCGATCGCTGCCACCGAGCTCTTACCAACGTTGCCCGTCGTCCACTGAACGACCCGGTACGGCGTGTTCGTCATGGCCAGAGAATAGGCCCGTTAGGCGAGAGTGAGAAGGCCTCTCTCCACAATTGAGAAGGGTATTTCTCGACTATTCGAGTCCCTCGAACCCCTTGACAGGCCTAGTGATGGGGATCACACTCCTAACCATGACAGTTTTGCCTAATCGGGATAGGCGTGCCGAACGACGTGAGGCCACCCGACGGGAGATAGTCGATACGGCGTGGGATATCGCCCGATCCGAAGGACTCGCCGCGGTGACACTGCGCGAGATCGCGAACCGGATCGGGATGCGTCCCCCGTCGCTCTATACGCACTTCGAATCGAAGAACGCCGTGTTCGACGCGATGTTCACCGATGCGTATACGCAACTGGGCGAGGCCTTTGCCGCCATGTCACTGCCCGACGATCCGCGCGCCGCATTGCTCATGAGCACGGAGGTGTACTTCGACTTCGCCACCGCGGACGCAGCGAGGTATCAGCTGATGAACCAGCCTGCCTTGCCCGACTTCCAACCGAGCGAGACCGCCTACGCCGCATCCCTGAGCCAGTACGAACGACTGCGGTCGATCATGGCGACGGTCGGGGTGACCAGCCAGGAAGACCTCGACCTCTGGACCGGTGTCACCAGTGGATTCGTCAACCAACAACTCGCCAACGATCCCGGTGGGAATCGCTGGCGGGACCAACTTCCCAGGCTCGTGGACCTGTTCTGCCACGCAGTGGGAATCGAACCGAGGGGCGCCGAGGAATGACCACCACCGACCCCGATCGCACCGCGCCGCGTACCCCGAATCTGGATCGGGACGTGGCAATGACATTGGCTGCCAACGAATACCAACGGGTGCTCGACCTGCTGCGATCGCTACAGCCGGAACAGTGGGCGGCCACCACCGAGTGTCCGGCCTGGACCGTGCGCGACCTCGCTGCGCACATGCTGGGAATGGTCGAAATGTCGGCGAGCCTCCGGGAACAACGCCGCCAGATGCGCGAAGCGGGCCGGCGTTCGACGGGGGTCTTCATCGACGCACTCACCGGGCTCCAGGTCAACGAGCGCTCCGGCATGCCGCCCGCCGAAATCGTCGCGCGGTTCGCCACGCGCGCACCGAAAGCCGCCCGCAGCCGACGGCGCGCGCCCGGACTCATCCGGCGGCGCCAGTTTCTGATGCCTGGCGAGTTCTGTGGCGTGGCGGAGTCGTGGACGATCGGATTCCTCAATGACATCGTGCTGACCCGCGATCCCTGGATGCACCGCATCGACATCACCCGCGCCACCGGCGCCGAACTCGTCCTCACCCCCGAGCACGACGGCGTCCTCGTCGCCGACGTCGTGTCCGAGTGGGCTTCTCGGCACGGCAAGCCCTACACCCTGCACCTCACCGGCCCCGCCGGCGGCCAGTGGTCCCGCGGTGGCGATGGACCCGAAATCGAGCTCGACGCAATCGAATTCACCCGAATTCTGTCCGGGCGCGAGCCCGGAACCGGTCTCCTATCCACCCCAGTCCCCTTCTGATGCAAAGGAACTCCCATGAACATTCATCGCCTCGGCAACGACGTCACTGTGCTCAACGACCAATTCGAGATACCCGCCCTCGGCCACCTCCCGATCAACGCGTTCGTGCTGCACGCCGAACAGCCCGTCGTCGTCGACACCGGCGTGGGCACGCCCGACCGCGACTTCCTCAGCACCCTTTCGTCGGTGATCGACCCCGCCGACGTGAAGTGGATCTACCTCACCCACCCCGATCGCGACCACACCGGCGGGCTGTACGACCTGCTCGAGGCCGCCCCCGAGGCACGGGTGATCACCACCTTCCTCGGCGTCGGAATCCTGTCCTGTGAGAATCCGCTACCGATGGATCGGGTCTACCTGCTCAATCCAGGCCAGCGCATCGACGTCGGCGACCGCAGCCTTGCCGCCTTCCGGCCTCCGCTGTTCGACAGCCCGGCGACGACTGGCTTCTTCGATACGCGTACCGGCGTCTGCTTCTCCTCGGACTGCTTCGGCGCCGTGATGGAGAGTCCGGACCATGCCGCCGTATCCGATCTCGCGCACATGCCGCAAGCGGAACTCAAAGGGCGCCAGCAACTATGGGCCACCGTCGACAGCCCATGGGTGCACAACGTGGACCCGAAGCGGTTTGCGGGAGCACTGTCCGAGTTGCTCCGCTCGGACCCGACGTTGGTTCTCAGCTCACACCTGCCGCCGACGCGTTCGGTCACGACCTTGCTCGACAACCTCGTCGACGTTCCCCTGGCCGACCCATTCGTCGGTCCGGATCAAGCAGCACTCGAGGCGATGCTGGCGGAGTTCGAACCCATCTCTGCCTGAGCGGGCACCTGTGCTGATCTGAACGTCCGTGCCCACTTTTCGACCATTCACGCAAGATCCCATCCCTGACAACGAAAAATGGGCGCGGACGCTCAAGGCACCGGAGTCAGGTTCGGCGCTGATATCTCTCACACTCGAGCGAGAAGCTCGGCCTTCTTCTGAGCGAACTCGTCCTCGGTCAAGATGCCCGAGTCACGTAGCTCGCCCAGCCGCGTTATCTGTGCAATAACGTCTGTCTCCACGGCAGCCGGGCGGGCCGGCTGCGCCGGGGCCGTATGCACTGGCGCCACGGGCGCGGCGTTGGATGTGACGTGGCGAGTGTTCGCCAGCGTGTGCGCAACGTAGCGCGCCTGCGCGGCAGCCTCGTTGATGACGTTCACAGCCTCTCGCGGATTCGGCACATCATTCAGAACAACAACCTCCACGCCGGTCGCGCGCTGTACGTGCACTACCACGTCGCCGACATTCCGAGCCTTCTGCGTGATCGTCTGCCGCAGATCGATGTCGAACAATTGATTCGTGGGTACCTGCTGGGCATTTGTCGTCAGAGTGCCACTTTCGAAGAACAGTGTCGTGGAGGTCAGTCGGTAACGGCCACCGCCAATCCCAGTAAGTGGCTGGCCTTTGGCTGACCAAAGAACATCGGGTGAGCCATCGAGTGCAGCCGACTCGGCAGACGCTCGTCGTGCGAAGTCCTCGGTCGCCGTCTTGACCCGACTGGCGATTCCTGCAAGCCCCGATGTTGCCTGATCGTCCACCACCAATTGCCAACCCTCAGGTGCTGGAGGCCATGAAGGATCGGGGGCCCAGCCCGCGTACGGAAGCCAGCCATCCGGCGCGCTCGGCCATCCGGGTGGGGGGTTGAACCTCTGTGCCATATTGCTCCTTCGTCGTGAACTGCGGCTCACTGAATATCAAGCGAGGACGACAGTTCCTGTTCGACCGTCCGATCCCGTGCAATTCCGCCGTATCCGATGTGAGTTCACAGGTCTTTCGTATGACCGGCGAAGGTTCGTTACGGAAAGCACGTGCACAAGGGCCGGCTTTTTCGATTCGCGCACCGGGATCTGCTTCTCCTCCGACTGCTTCGGCGCCGTTATCAGAGTCCCGAGGCGATGCTGGCGGAGTTCGAACCCATCTCTGCCTGAGCGGGCTATTCGAAACCGAACAGCGGCGGCAACACGGCGATCATCAGGAACGCCCAGGCGCCGAAGACCGGTAGATAGCGCGTCTGCCAGCGTTCTGTCGCGGCGAAACCACTTCGGCCCCGGATGAATCCGAGGACAAGCCACGCCGACCACGACAGGTTCACCAACAACACCAGGTTCAGCCCGAGCGCGGCCGTCTTGTTCGGCGTGAATCCGAACTCCGCGATCCGGGAAAGCATCGCGATCAGCATCAACACATCGACCGCCAAGGCGCTGACCACAAGCAACAGCTGCAATCGGTCGAACGCATCTGGCGGCAACTGCGGGTCGCGGGCCGAGATGGCGTACAGCAGCAGTCCGAGGACGACCACGAGAATGAGGTCCATCAGGATCAGCAGATTCCGGTCGACGTCGACAAGGCTGCCGGCCGTCGCGAACGCGACGAGCAGCACCAGCAACATCAAGGTGGTCAGCGGCGTGAACACCCGGGTGAGGACGGGTGCGATGTTCTCCACCACATTCTGTTTCGCCTCCACCAGCCATGCGGCCACGATCACCGCACCGGCGGCGCCGAAGGGCACCACCCAGTCCTCGACCACCCATTCGGCATCGGTCCCGAGAGCGTCGAACGCGCCGATCGTCAGGCCGATGAGGACGCCGCCACCGAGAGCGAGCAGCGTGAGGTAGACGATCCATTCGCCGGTGAACCGGATGAAATCCATTCGCCGACGGTCGGATTGCCATTCGCCACCGACGTAGGCGAGGCCGACCGCGAACCACAGCGCGATCGGCGCGTGGATGGCCGCGACCACCTCCGTCGTGCCGTCCGACGCGAACGGATATACGTTCAGCAGCACCGCCGCAACGGCGAAGTACAGCAGCAGCAGCAGAGCCGCGACCCGCATGCTTACCCGGCGTTTCCAGGCGAAATATCCGGTGAGGAACGGCAGCACGAAAAGGCCGACGTTGCGCGCGAATCCGTTATCGCCCAGTGCTTCGAACCCCACCTTCACCGCGACGCCGGCACCGAAGGCGAATGCGAGGACGACGAGCAGTTCCCGCGTGGGCCTGCGCTTATCCGCGTCGGAGCCGGCGGGCATGAGGACAAGCTGCTTCCACAGCCGGTCGGAGTGCTCGCGCGCGAACTCCCTGGAGATGGAGTCGACGCTGCCCATCCGTTTGACGGCGACGAGGAAGGCTTCGTCCGAGGAGAGGCCTACAGCGGAGAGGTCCGAAATCTGGTTGCGCAGATGGTCTTCCATCTCGTCGGTATCCGCACGCGAGATGACCTGGCGCCGTTCGACGTAACCGCGCCACTGCCCGATCTGGGATTCCAGCTGCGCCTCGGTCTCCATCACAGTCCCCCTTCGGCGACCACAGGTGGAAGCTTGGCGACGCGCCACACCTGATCGAGCGCCGCGGCGACCACCTCCCATTGACTGCGCCGCTCCGCGAGCATCGCGCTCCCCGCAGCGGTGATCGCGTAATGCTTGCGGCGACGGCCGGTCTCGGAGACGCCCCAGGACGCAGACACGTACCCGAGCCGTTCCAGCCGATGCAGTAGGGGGTACAACATGCCGTCGGTCCACTGGATACGCCCGCCCGACAGGTCGTTGACGCGCTTCAGGATCGCGTAACCGTAGGACTCACCATCGGCGAGGATGCCGAGCACGAGCGGAGTGGCCGAGGCCGCCACCAGGTCTTTTTCGATATGCATCGCGGCTCCTATACATAGAGCTGTTAGTTATGAGCCTAGCAGCTCTAGGTATGCGGTTTGTGGTGCTTCGCCGGATGCTTCTGAACATGCGCGCCCACTTTTCGCGCCTTCGAGCGGCATCCCGCGCGCGGCGCCGAAAAGTGGGCGCGGGCGCTCAATCCGGACACCTCCGGCCGCGCTCGGCGGGGTCGCGGCGTGAGGTCTACTGTGCCTGCATGACACAGCACCGCGCACGGGTCGACCTGCGCAACCGCGTCGGCGGTGACGCCGTGTTCGCCCGCGGGTCCACGTTGCGTGCGACCGTCCCGGCCGGCGCGCACGATCACCCTGCCGAGGGCGCCGAGCGGCCCGAGGTCATGGCGTTCATCGAGGCAAGCAATGAGGGCCGACTGCCTGACTTGATCCCGCTGCGCATCGGCCGAATGATCGAATCGCCCTTCGCGTTCTTCCGCGGCGCGGCAGGCCTGATGGCGGCCGACCTCGCCGACTCCCCGGCGAACGGGCTGATCGCGCAACTGTGCGGCGACGCGCATGCGGCGAACTTCGGCCTCTACGGCACACCGGATGGCGAAATCGTCATGGACATCAACGATTTCGATGAAACCGCACCGGGACCGTGGGAATGGGACCTCAAACGGCTCGCGGCGAGCCTGGTACTCGCCGGCCGGGAGGGCGGGGTGACGGAGGCCGGGTGCATCGACGCCGCCGAAGACGCGGTGAAGTCGTACCGGCGCACGATTCGCGCGCTCGCCGACCTGCCGTTCATGGGGTCCTGGAATGCGTTGCCAGATAAATCGGTCGTCGAACGAGTCCGAGCGGACGCGCTGCTCGATGACTTCGAGAAGGCCTCGGAGAAGGCGAGGCGCAACACCAGCGCAAAAGTCGCGGCGAAATGGACCGAACACCTCGACGATCACGCAACCGGTATTCGGCAGCGCCGGTTCATCGAGGACCCGCCCATCCTGCGCCGCGTCGACAGCGCCGCAGCGGACGCGGTGATCGACGGCCTCGAAGGCTACGTCGAAACCCTGCGGGAATCCCGCCGAAACTTGATCACCCGATTCTCGGTAGCGGACATCGCGTTTCGCATCGTCGGGACCGGCAGTGTCGGCCTACGCAGCTATGTCGCACTGCTCCTTGGCAACGCGGACGAGGTGCTGGTGCTGCAGTTGAAACAGGCGCAGCCGTCGGCCCTCGCGCCATTTCTGCAGCACGACGCGCCGAAGCACGAGGGCAAGCGCATCGTTCAGGGCGCCCGGTTGGTGCAGGCAGAAACCGACATCCTGCTCGGCTGGACCACAATCGACGGCAAGCCATACACCGTTCGGCAGTTCCGCAATCTGAAGGGCGATATCGACCCGACGCGTCTCGCACGCGATCATCTCGACGATTACGGCCGACTGGCCGGCGCGCTGCTCGCGCGGGCGCACACCCGTTCGCTCGACCCGCGGCTGCTCGCCGGATATTTCGAAGGCGATGAGGACCTGGACGAGTCAATCGGTCGATTCGCTGTGCGGTATGCCGATCGCACCGAAGCCGATCACGCCGAACTGGTTGCCGCGGTGAAGTCCGGGCAGATCGCGGCCGAGGTGGGCTGAGTCCTTGGCCGGCGCTTCCTGAACATGTCCGACACATCGATCAGGAATCAAGAAGCAACGCGCTTCCGACCCTCCTACCGTTGAAACCATGACAACGACAATCGATCACATCACCCTCGAAGTGCCGGACGTCGAGGCAGCTAAGCGGTTCTACGACAGCGCTTTCGGGCTGGGCGATCGAGTCCGGTTCCGGCAGTCGACTGCTGATACGGCCGGGTTCCGCGGCTTCGTGGTCTCCCTCGTCGTCGCCGACTCTGCGGTCGTCGATTCCTTCATGGAACCCGCGATTGAGGCCGGGGCGAAGGTCATCAAGCCTGCGAAGAAGTCCTTCTGGGGTTACGGTGGCGTCGTCGAGGGCCCGGACGGAAGCCTGTGGAAGATCGCCTCGTCGAAGAAGAAGCCCACTGGCGCGCCCCTGCGCACCACCGATGACCTGGTGATTCTTCTCGGCGCCGACGACGTGGCCGCGAGCAAGCAGTTCTACGTCGACCACGGTCTCGAGGTGGCAAAGGCCTACGGCCGCAAGTACGTGCAGTTCACCCAGCCCGCTCAGGGGATCACGCTTGGCCTCTACGGGCGAAAGGGTCTCGCGAAGGATGCCGGTGTCGACATCGAAGGAAGCGGCTCGCACCGAGTCGTGATCGGCGGCGGGGATTCAGCCGTCACCGATCCCGACGGATTCGGTTGGGAAGCAGCAACTTCAGCGAACTGAATCGGGGGTTCCGCGCACGCGGCCGGCCCGCTCCGTTTCCGGAGCGGGCCAACCACCCGAGGGTCACTGCGCCGGAGGCATCAGCACCGTATCGATCAGGTACACAGTCGCATTCGCGGTCTTGACTCCACCGCAGATAACATTGGCGTCGTTGACCTTCATCTCGTCACCGGAACCGGTCACCGTGAGCTGCGCACCCTGGGCGGTCGGATGCTGGCCCGCCACCTGGTCGGGAGCAAGCTGACCGGGCACGACGTGGTAGGTCAGGATGCTGGTCAGGGTCGCGGAATCAGTCTTCAGAGATTCGATCGTCGCCGGGTCGATCTTCGCGAACGCCGCGTCCACCGGGGCGAATACGGTGAACTGGCCGCCGTTGAGCGTGTCGACAAGGTTCACCTGCGGATTGAGCTGTCCGGATACCGCGGCGGTGAGCGTCGTCAGCTGCGGATTGTTCGATGCCGCCACGGCGACCGGATCCTGCGCCATACCCTCGACCGATCCGGCGCCGGTCGGCACTGCCTGCGCGTACTCATCGCAGCCCGGCCCGACGAGATTCGCCGCCGGTTCGGCCGTCATACCCGTATCCGAGGACATCTCCGAGGTCATGCCGGACGCCGGTGTCGGATCGGCGGACGAGTCAGAGTCGTCGGAGGAACAGGCCGACAGCCCCAGGACTGCGATCGCCGACAGGCTGACGGCGGCAGCCGTCATTCGTCGCTTCTGCATTGGATTTCACCACTTTCGGCTGGGACGGCCGGTTTGCCGTCACCTTTCTGATCGGTCAGCAGTCATTCGGTGCGCTCGACATGCCGGATGGGCGCGATTCGAAAAATGCTGCGCGGCAGCGAAGTCATCGGCCGCACCCATCCGCTGGCAACCCCCGCACCGAATACGGGAAAAGTCGGCGGAAGGTGCCACCATGACGCACACAATTGACGAAACATCTTCTGCGACAACCAGTCCGAGGCGTCGTCGGCATGTGGTCGCACGCGCCACGGCCGGAGTGCTCGCGGGCCTTACCATCCTCGGCGTCGGCCAATTGGTGTCCGTACTAATTGCGCCCGCGTCTGCCCCGCTGCTCGCGATCGGCGCGACAGCAGTCGACCGCGCCCCGGCTTGGGCGCGTCAGTTCGCCATCGACACGTTCGGCACGAACGACAAACTCGCGCTGTTCGTCGGCATGGGAGCGGCGACTGTCCTGGTCGCGGCCGTTGCCGGCGTCCTCGAGCGTTCCAACCGGCCGTTCGGCAGCATCATCTTCGCCATCCTCGGCCTTGTCGCCGCCGGTGCCGCCCTGCAGCGCCCTGGCGCGACCTGGCTCTATGCACTACCGACCCTGGTCGGAGTCGTCGCGGGCATCACGGTTTTGCGGCTGCTCACCGCGTCCGCCCGGCCACCCGTGGCGGAGGCAGCCCCGGACTTCTCCCGCCGCCGGTTTCTCGTACTGGCGACGACTGCCGCGGCGGTTGCCGCAGGCAGCGCCGCGACCGGCCGGTTCCTTGCCCAGCAACTGAACAATGCCATCGAGAACCGCCGCAATTTCCGGCTCCCGTTCATAGCCGCGCGCGACCGTGCGGCCGCGATCGCGGCCGGTACCGACGTGGCAGTCCCAGGCGTCAGCACCTTCGTCACACCGAACGCCAGCTTCTACCGGATTGACACCGCACTGCAGGTGCCGCGGCTGACGACCGACGAATGGCAGTTGCGCATTCACGGCATGGTCGATCGGGAACTAACGCTGAGCTGGGACGACCTCACCGCTCGAACTCCGATCGAGCGCGTCATCACGCTCACCTGCGTGTCCAACGAGGTGGGTGGCCCCCTGGCGGGCAACGCCACCTGGACCGGATATCCGATCGCATCCATCCTCGAGCAGGTCGGCATTTCACCCGATGCCGACATGCTCCTCTCCAAGAGTTCGGACGGCTTCACAGCGGGCACTCCGCTGGCGGTGCTGCGGGACGGGCGCGACGCATTGCTCGCGGTGACGATGAACGGCGAACCGCTGCCGTTCGAACACGGGTATCCGGTCCGGCAGGTAGTGCCCGGTCTGTACGGCTTCGTGTCTGCGACGAAATGGGTGGTGGACTGGGAGATCACCCGATTCGACCGTGCCGAGGCGTACTGGACGAAACGAGGCTGGGGCGCGCAGGCACCGATCAAGACCGCGTCTCGCATCGAGGTACCGGCAGCCCTCGCGCCGGTCGCGGCGGGTTCGGTTCTGGTCGCCGGCACGGCATGGGCTCAACACCGCGGAATCGCCAAGGTCGAGGTGCGTGTCGACAACGGCCCCTGGAATCTCGCTACCTTGGCGCCGCAGTACTCGATCGACACCTGGCGTCAGTGGACGTGGCAATGGCAGGCGACGCCCGGCCTGCACACACTGCAGGTCCGCGCCACCGATCTCGACGGAAACGTGCAAGTCGAGGAGCGCACCCCGCCCATTCCTGGCGGCGCGACGGGCTGGCACAACCGCTCGATCACCGTCGCCTAGCGCCGAGGCCCTTTCGCCGGCGGTCGGACGGGGTATAGGTTCCGCACACCACGTCGAGCTGAGCGGAGTTCGTATGTCGAATGCGGTCGAGGTTCCTGGAATCGACCATGCGTCGGTGACGGCCTGGTTCACCGAACACGTCGACGACGTCACGGCGCCATTGCAATTCGAGTTGATCGCCGGCGGCCGCTCCAATCTCACCTATCACGTCCGCGACGCTGCGAGCGGGCACTGGGTCTTGCGACGACCTCCGACTGGGCATCTGCTCTCGACCGCGCACGACGTTGTGCGGGAGTGGCGGGTGCTCGACGCCATCGCAGACACGCCGGTGCCGGTACCACCGGTGGTCGGCAGTTGCACCGACCCGGCGGTCACTGGCGCCGACTTCTATGTCATGCGCTACGTCGACGGCGTCATTCTCGACGGCGACGACACTGTGGCCGGAATCGAGCCGTCTGCAAGGCAATTCGCGTCGATCGACATCGTCGACACCCTCGCGGCGATCCATGCGGTGGACACGGACACCGGCCCGCTCGCCGAATTCCGCAGGCCCGGAAGTTATCTGGAACGGCAGCTGCGGCGCTGGCACCGTCAACTCGAGGCCGGTGGCATCACGTCGGGGCCTCTCATCGAACTTCATGACGCGCTCACCCGAGCCATCCCTGCCGAGCGCTGGACCGGTCTGGTGCACGGCGACTACCGCCCGGGAAACCTCATCATCGGTCCCGACGGACACGTTCGTGCGGTGCTGGACTGGGAAATGTGGACAGTCGGCGATGTCATGGCCGACGTGGGCTGGCTGGCCGCGTGGGGTGTGCCCGGCGCCGGCGGCTGGGTTCCCGATCCGGCCGATGGCTTCCTCGACATCGACGCGGTGTGCGCTCGCTACGCGGAGACGACCGGGCGCGACCTGAGCGATCTGAACTACTACCACGCGTTCGCGCTGTGGCGGCTCGCTGCGATCGCCGAGGGCGTTTACCAGCGCTTCCGCGATGGCGCGATGGGTGACCAGGACGTCGACATCGAGGAATTGGCCGAGCGGCCGGTGCTGCTCGCCGAGCGGAGCTTCCAGATCTTGTCGGAGTGAACTGCCTGGCCGCAGTATGAAGTCATGTCGGCTTCGGCGCTCGGGCGGATCTTCCTGATCATGCTCTGCGTCGTCGCGCTGCTGCTGGTCGCAGCGTGGGCTTTCCAGCGACGGTTGATCTACCTCCCCGACCGCACACCGCCGCCCCCCGCGCACACCGTGCTCGAGAACGCTCGAGACGTCCGACTGCTCACCACCGACGGCCTCGAACTCGGCGGCTGGTACGTCCCGGCGATCGGCGGCTCGGGCATCACCGTCCTCGTCGCCAATGGCAATGCGGGCAACCGGTTGGATCGTGCGGCGTTGGCCGAAGGGCTCTCCGCGGCCGGGTTCGCCGTCCTGTTGTTCGATTACCGCGGATACGGCGGAAATCCCGGCAGTCCCAGCGAGGACGGACTCGCCCTCGATGTCCGTGCAGCGCACCGGTATCTCGTCGAAGAGCGACAGGTGCCGTCGTCCCGTCTGCTGTATTTCGGTGAGAGCCTCGGCGCTGGTGTCGTGGCCGAGCTGGCGACCGACCACCCGCCCGCAGGACTGCTGTTGCGCTCTCCGTTCGCAGACCTTGCTGGGGTCGGACGGGAGCACTACCCGTTCCTGCCCGTCGGGCTGCTACTGAAGGACCGGTTTCAGGTGGTGGATCACATTGCACGCGTGAGTGTTCCGACGACGGTCGTCTACGGCACGGCCGACACCATCGTCCCGGCCAGCCACAGCGAGCGGGTGGCGGCCGCGGCAGGGGGTCCCGTCGAGCGGGTCGTACTGCCTCGCGTAGGCCACAACGACGCCGAGATGTTCGGGCCCCGGATCGTCGACGCGGTCGAAGCGCTCGCGGTCAGGGCGATCGCGGATCGCTGAGTTGTCTGCAGTGCGCACGAGATGACTTCAGCTCTCGAATATTCGGTCGTTGACACGGCACCCGCCGCCCGACCATTGTGATTCCAGGTAACCCTGGGTCCGCGGCTGTCGTGCCACGGTTCGTCGAATACCCGGGGCAGAAGATGCACAGGTTCACCGAACCGACTCCCATCCCCTCGACCGTCAGCATCATCGCCGTGTTCGTCGAAGGCTGGGAGATCGAATGCTGCGGCACTCCTCCCGTGGTCGGACAAGACACCACGTGGATGCTGACCTTCGTGGAAGCGGACGCGGAGCCAGACATGGCGCTGCCGGCCGGTGCTCGCTGGGATCGGGACAGCAGGATCGTGACTGCCGGGGGTGTCCAGGCGTACTGGCTCAACCCTGACAACACGCCGCCGGCGAACGCGCGCGGCTACTTCTCGGGGACACGCCACGGCGGGATTGCGCCCGCAGATATCAGGGCTACCACCGGCCGTGTACTCGGTCTGCAACTCGAGAGCTGGCAATACCGGCTGATCGACCAGATGTGGCAGCCGGTTCCGAGCACCCGGATCCTGCGGCGTGTTCCGCGCAGTCCGAAGTGGTTTGCCAGGGATCTCGATACCACGGGACGAGTCGAGTCCGGTGTCCTGATGGAGGTGGCGGTGCTGACACCGCAATGAGAATTCGCTCATCGCTCACAGCGAACAGCGCCGCGGAACAATCCGTACCCCACCGGGGTTGAGTAGGTGACGCTCAACTTTTGGAGGGCAACAAACGTGACTTCAACACTGCGCTTACCAGTGCTTTTCCTGACCGACCCGATCGTGCTGCCGGGCATGGTGGTGCCGATCGAACTCGACGAGTCCGCCCAAGCGGCTGTCGATGCTGCCCGGACCGGCAGCGACAGCAAGGTGCTCATCGCGCCTCGCCTCGACGAGGGCTACGCGTCGTACGGCGTTATCGCGTCGATCGAGCAGGTGGGCCGGATGCGCGGCGGCACCCCGGCCGCGGTGCTCAAGGCCGAGGAACGCGCCAAGATCGGGCACGGTGTCACCGGGCCCGGCGCTGCGCTGTGGGTGGAGGCGGAACCCGTCGCCTCGCCCGCACCCGACGGGCGCACCACCGATCTCGCCGCCGAGTACAAGAAACTGGTTGTCTCGGTCCTACAGCGCCGTGAGGCGTGGCAGATCATCGACGCGGTCAACCGGCTGACAGATCCATCGGCAATCGCCGATACCGCGGGCTATGCGCCGTACCTCAGCGACGAGCAGAAGCGTCAACTGCTCGAAACCCCGGATGTAGCGGCGCGTTTGACGGTACTCATCGATTGGACCAAGGCTCACATCGCCGAATCCGAGGTCACCGAGAAGATCGGTGCCGACGTGCGCGAGGGGATGGAGAAGCAGCAGAAGGAGTTTCTGCTGCGCCAGCAGTTGGCCGCGATCCGTAAGGAACTCGGCGAGGGCGAACCCGACGGTGCGGACGATTACCGCACCCGCGTCGAGGCCGCCGACCTGCCGGACAACGTCCGCGAGGCCGCGCTACGCGAGGTCGATCGGCTCGAACGGTCCAGCGACCAGAGTCCGGAGACCGGCTGGATCCGAACCTGGCTCGACACCGTGCTGGACTTGCCGTGGGCGGTGAAAACCACTGACAAAACCGATGTTTCGGCCGCACGGGCCGTTCTCGACGCCGATCATCACGGCCTGGACGAGGTGAAGGACCGCATGGTCGAGTACCTCGCGGTGCGGTCCCGGCGGGCCCAGCGCGGGCTCGACGTCATCGGTGGCCGCGGCTCGGGTGCCGTCATGGTGCTCGTCGGACCGCCCGGTGTCGGCAAGACCTCGCTCGGCGAAAGCGTGGCAAGGGCGTTGGACCGCAAGTTCGTTCGCGTCGCGCTCGGTGGCGTCCGGGACGAGGCGGAGATCCGCGGGCATCGGCGTACCTATGTCGGCGCGCTGCCGGGACGCATCGTCCGTGCCGTCAAGGAGGCCGGTTCGATGAACCCGGTCATCCTGCTCGACGAGATCGACAAGGTCGGGTCCGACTACCGCGGTGACCCCGCGGCAGCCCTGCTCGAGGTGCTGGATCCGGCGCAGAACCACACGTTCCGCGACCACTACCTCGATCTGGACCTCGACCTGTCCGACGTGCTGTTCATCGCGACCGCCAACGTCATGGAGACCATCCCCGGCCCGTTGCTGGATCGGATGGAACTGATCACGGTGGACGGCTACACCGAGGACGACAAGGTGGCCATCGCTCGCGACTTCCTGCTGCCCCGGCAGTTGGAGCGGGCGGCGCTCACCGCGGACGAGGTGTCGCTCACCGATGAGGCGCTGCGCGAGATCGCGGCGAACTACACCCGTGAGGCCGGCGTGCGGCAGATGGAACGGTTGCTCGCCAAGGCATTGCGCAAGGCGGCAACCAAGTTGGCCGATGAGCAGGATCCCGAAGCTGTGGTCATCGACCGTGTGGACCTGAAGGAGTTCCTCGGCCGGCCGCGGTTCACCCCCGAATCGGTGGAACGCACTGCGGTGCCCGGTGTTTCGACCGGACTCGCAGTGACGGGCCTGGGTGGCGACGTGCTCTTCATCGAGGCCAATAGCGCCGACGGGGGCGAGCGAAGCGACGGGGGATATCGCGGCGATCGGTCGTTGACTCTGACCGGTCAACTGGGTGACGTGATGAAGGAGTCGGCACAAATCGCGCTGACCTACGTCCGGTCACACCTGGCCGAGCTTGGTGTCGATGCGAGCGCGCTGGACAAGAACATTCACGTGCACGTTCCGGCGGGCGCTGTACCGAAGGATGGCCCGTCCGCGGGCGTCACCATGGTCACTGCGTTGGTGTCGCTGGCCCTTGCCCGCCCGGTCCGTTCGGATGTCGGGATGACCGGCGAGGTGACGCTGAACGGCCGCGTCCTGCCGATCGGCGGGGTGAAGCAGAAGTTGCTGGCCGCGCAGCGAGCCGGACTGAAGACCGTCTTCATTCCGGCCCGCAACGAGCCGGATCTCGATGACGTTCCAGCCGACGTGCTCGAGGCGCTGGACGTGCGGCCGGTGGCGGACGTTGCGGAGATTCTGGCGTTCGCGATTGCGGATAGCGGGGTTGCTGCAGCAGCGGCCTGAGCCTGATCGCCCACAATTCGGCCTCACGCGCGGAATCCCCCATGTGAGGCCGAATTGTGGGCACCCCCGTTCCCCCGGAATCACGCGTAGACGGGCACCCGCTCCCGCCGTACGACCTGCCACCTGTCCAGCACGGCCCGCAGGGCGGGCTGTTCGGCTGCCAGCTCGCGCGCGACCTGCTGTGGGTCGGCCCATTCCGACTCGTCGTGCAGGTCCATCCGGGCCTGCATGTGGTTGCGCCACCGGTACTGCAACATCAGCAGCACGCCTTGGACGCCACCGAACAGCCGGTCCAGTTCGGGCAGATCCCGGAAGAGATCCGGGTCTTCGGGGTTGCGCGCAGCACGCGCCAACACCTCGTCGATGATTTCGTTGCGCCTGTGCAGATCGGTCCACGACATCTCGATCACCCCTCGCATGGGTTCGGCGAATTCCGTTACACCCACGCTATGGACGGCGCAGCGGCCGCGCGCCGTGCCGTGGTCGCGACTTTTTCTCCTACCAGGGGTGGAGCCGGAGACCGCTTGGAGAACGATGCGCCGGTCCTATGTCCGACCTACGCTGGGTTGATGAATATCGCCGCACCTGTGCGCGCCAGGACCGAGCGGGTCCTGCAGTCACGGATGATGCCGGCGAAGATCGTCGACTACATCTACCGGCGCATGGCCGCGATGCCGCACGAATATCCGCCGATCGTCGTCATCGTGTCCGACGTGGCGATGATCGTCGTGACCATCGTCGCGGTGGGTCAACGCGGCTGGCCCCCGCCCGTTGTCACGCTGGTCGGCGGCGTAGTCGCGCTCGCACCGCTCGTCGCCATGCTGGCCCGCAAGAATTTCGTGCCAACCAAGGCGCGAATGCTCGTGACACTGACTGCCGCGGCGATCCTCGGCGCCTCGCTGATCATGGTCGAACCCGCGCAGGCCGACGTCACGCCCTTCATCCTCGTCCTCATCGCAGGTGAGGTCTCGGCGATGGCACGTCCGCGCGTGAGCCTCGCGGTGGGCGCGGTCGCGATCCTCGCTGTGGTGATTCCCGCGTCACTCGGCCGGCTCGAATACGCGCCGGTCTACATCATGATGGTTGCGACCGGCTGGTTCGTCGGGTTCATCCTGCAGACCCAACTTCGACTGCTCGAGCAGGAACGCGCCACCCAGAAGGCCCGCGCCGAACAGGCGGCCAGCGACGAGCGGCAACGCATCGCGCGCGAGGTGCACGATGTGGTGGCGCACTCGCTGAGCGTCACCCTGCTGCACCTGACGGGAGCTCGGCGGGCACTGCAGGAGGACGGTGACATCGAAGAGGCGATCGACGCTCTCAAGGACGCCGAACAGCTCGGGCGGCAATCGATGAGTGATATCCGGCGAACGGTCGGGCTGCTCGACAATGCGCCGTCGAAGCACACTCCCGAGCCGGGCGTAGCCGATATCGATGCCCTGGTTTCGGATTTCGTCCGGGCCGGCATGCCTGTCGCGTATTTCGTCCGCGGCGATGCGACGGCGGTTTCCGCCGCGACCGGGCTGTGCCTCTATCGCATCATGCAGGAATCGCTCGCCAACGTCGCCAAACACGCACCTGGCGCGAAAGTTCATGCAGCACTGCGGATCACCAGCGTCATTGCCACAATGACTGTCACCAATGACCTGCCTCGTCGCGCGACACACAAGGAACTACGCGGCGGATCCGGCATACGCGGGATGCAACACCGCGCCGAGGCGCTCGGCGGGCAGTTGACCGCCGAGCCAACCAAGCACGGCTGGTGTGTCACCGCCGAAATACCGTTTGCCCCACACGATCCCGACTATGCGAATTGCTGGCTGTTTGGAGGTCAGGAGTGACTGCGCCCGGGATCGACGTGCTGCTCGTTGACGATCAGGACCTGGTCCGCTCCGGCCTGCGGCGCATCTTGCGGCGCAAGGATGGATTCGCGATCGTCGCCGAATGTGCCGACGGCTCCGAAGTTCCCGAGGCGATCGCGACGCATTCCCCGGATGTGGTGGTCATGGATCTGCGGATGAAGAATGTCGGTGGCATCGAGGCGACCGAGCAGATCACCCGGAGCGAAAACCCGGTTCCCGTCCTCGTGCTCACCACGTTCGACGACGACGAGCTGCTCTCCGGCGCGCTGCGTGCCGGCGCAGCAGGGTTTCTGCTGAAGGATTCTCCGGCCGAGGAACTGATCCGCGCGGTTCGCATGGTCGCCGGCGGCTCGTCGTGGCTCGACCCGGCGGTGACCGCTCGCGTGCTGTCCACGTATCGCAGCGCGCCGGTTTCCCGTGCCCGCACCGCCATAGCGGTGGACGAACTCACCTCGCGCGAGCGGGATGTCCTCGGGCTGATCGGGCGCGGCCGCAGCAACGCCGAGATCGCCGCCGATCTGCATATCTCCGAGGTGACCGTGAAAAGCCATGTCGGACATATCTTCGGCAAGCTCGACCTGCGTGACCGTGCTGCGGCAATCGTGTACGCGTTCGATCATGGCATTGTGTCGCCACGCGACGGCGGAATCGTTTCCCCGCGTGACGTTCGAGCCTGATCAGCTCGGCAGTGCATCGAGCGCGGCGGCGAACTTCGCTGCTAGTAGGTCGAATCCGCGACCCGTCGGATGCAGTTCGTTGGCCCAGTACTCGCGATAGTCCTCGCCGGTGGGCAGGGTGCCGAGCAGATCCACATATTTGACGTGTGACGCGGATGGACGCTGGACGAACTCGGTCAGCATCGCGTTGTAGCTGTCCACGATCACGGCGGCGATGCGCTTCTTCTCATTGAGATCGGTGAAATCCTTCGCCTCGAGGCTCGGCGACAGCCACGGGCCGGGTAGCGGACCCCAACCGCCAAGGAAGCCGCGGCCGTCCGGAACGGGATAGTCGTAGCCGTGCACCACGATTGGGATGGTGACGCCGAACAGGCTCTCGCACGCGCGGGTGATGGCGGCAACGAGATGAGCGAGCGCGGACTGCATTCGGCAGCCGATGAAGTCGGCCAGGATCGCATCATCCACACCAGGCCGCTGACTGTTCTTGTTTCCGATGAACACTCCGAACTCCGGGCCGGCGAAGTCATTGCCGCCGGCCGACAGCAGGATCGCCGCCGGAACCTCGTTGCGGCTGAGCGCCCATTCGAGTTGCCGCATCAACCCGGTGAGTTGGGCGTCGCTGTAGGACATCGAATTGAGGGTGTCGCCGTAGTGCGCGACCGAGACAACCTCCCACGAATCCTCGTCCTGCAGCACCTCGAGGATGTCGCGACCCGGGTAGTCGAACCACGAGTCGCCCTCCGCGACGAGAAGCCCGCGCCGGTCGTCACGCGCTGCGAACCTCTGGCGCTGGGCGAGGATGCGCTCGGCGGTAGCGGTGCCCGCCGCGGTTTCCTCATCGATCGGACAGTCCGCCATGGCCGCCTCCTCCGCCGGGCGAGGCGCGTCGGCGCGTCCCGCATGGTGAGAATTCTCCGCTCCCGCGCCGCCGTGAACGGAAGATTCGTTGCGTTAGACGGAGTGAACGCTTCCGTTCACTCCGGTCGTATATTCAGGCCATGACGTTCTCCGCGATGGTGGCCCGGGAATCCGACGACAAGATCGTGCTCGCCGCAGAGCAGGTCGAGGAGGATTTCCTCCCGGCCGGCGAAGTGACGATCAAAGTGCACTACTCGAGCGTGAACTACAAGGACGCGCTCGCGGTCACCCCGAAGGGTGGCGTGGTGCGCGAGTACCCGATCATTCCCGGCATCGATATTGCCGGTGAAGTTGTTGCGTCCGAGGATGATTCGTTCGCCGTCGGCGACCAGGTGGTTGCCCACGGTTACGACATCGGCACGGCCCGCCACGGCGGTTACGCCGAGCTCGCCCGCGTCCCGGCCGGGTGGGTGGTGAAGCTCGACGGGCTCACCACGCGCGAGGCCGCGGCAATCGGCACCGCCGGGTTCACCGCCGCGCTCAGCGTGCAGGCGCTGCTCGACCGCGGCCTCACTCCCGACGCAGGTCCGGTGCTGGTCACGGGCGCGAGCGGTGGTGTCGGCAGCGTGAGCGTCGACCTGCTCGCGGCGAACGGTTTCGAGGTCATTGCATCGAGCGGCAAGGCCGACGCGAAGGACCTGCTGAGCAGCCTCGGTGCCGCATCGGTGATCGGCCGCCTGCCCGAGGATCCGGACGCCAAGCCTCGGCCGCTGGGCAAGTCGCAGTGGGCGGGCGCCGTGGATTGCGTCGGCGGCGCGACCCTCGCATATGTCATCAGCACGCTGAACTGGGGTGCGGCGGTCGCTGCGAGCGGCAACACCGGCGGTATCGGCCTGTCCACCACGGTGCTCCCGTTCATCCTCCGTGGCGTCGACCTGATCGGCATCGACTCGGTGCAGTTGCCGATGGAAATCCGGCGTCGCACCTGGGCGAGCCTCGCCGCCGACCTCAAGCCACGCCATCTCGGCGACCTCGAGCGCCTCGTCGCGGTTCGCGACGTGCCCGGCGTGCTCGACGAGATCAGGCGCGGGGAGCGCAC
The DNA here is from genome assembly GCF_001646865.1 of Aldersonia kunmingensis. GTDB lineage: Bacteria > Actinomycetota > Actinomycetes > Mycobacteriales > Mycobacteriaceae > Aldersonia > Aldersonia kunmingensis. The sequence goes on from NZ_LRRB01000013.1 coordinate 31,952, forward strand.
CGGGCGTGCCGTCGTGGACGTCCACAGCGGATTCTGACGCGTGCAGTGGCGCGCTAGCGGGTTTTAGCTCGCGTTGACGAACTCTGCGCCGTTCGCCCCGTCCTCCTGGAACTGCGTGCGGTAGAGCTGCTCGTAGCGCCCCCGCGCTGCGAGCAGCTCGGAGTGCGTTCCGTTTTCGATCACTCGGCCGTCCTCAATCACGAGGATCGCGTCGGCGGCACGAATTGTGGACAGCCGGTGCGCGATCACCAGCGCGGTCCGTCCAGCCAGCGCCTCGCTGAGCGCCTCCTGCACCGCGGCCTCGGATGTGGAGTCCAACGATGCCGTGGCCTCGTCCAGGATCACCACCCGCGGCTGCTTGAGCAGCAACCGCGCGATGGTCAGTCGTTGCCGCTCGCCTCCGGACAGTCGATAACCACGTTCGCCGACGACCGTGGCCAGACCATCCGGCAGCGAAGCCACCAGATCCCCTAGCCGCGCACGCTCCAGCGCCTCCCACAGCTCGGCGTCGGTCGCTTCGGGCCGCGCAAGCTGCAGGTTCCCGCGGATCGTGTCGTGGAAAAGGTGCCCGTCCTGGGTCACCATGCCGACGGTTTCCTGGATTGCCTGCGCGGACAGATCCCGGACATCGACACCGGATAGCCGGACTGCGCCGGAGTCGACGTCGTAGAGGCGCGAAATCAATTGCGCGATAGTCGACTTACCAGCACCCGACGAACCGACCAATGCGATTACCTGGCCCGGCTCGGCATGCAACGAAATCCCGTGCAGCACTTCGTCTCCGCCGCGACTGTCCAGCGTTGCCACCTCCTCGAGCGAGGCAAGCGACACCTTGTCGGCGGCCGGGTAGGCGAACCGGACGTTGTCGAGTTCCACTGAGACCGGGCCTACGGGCACCTTCCGCGCATCGGGCTTGTCGGTGATCAACGGATTCAGGTCGAGCACCTCGAATACCCGCTCGAAGCTGACCATTGCGCTCATTACCTCGACCCGTGCGCTCGCCAGCGCGGTGAGCGGTGCATACAGCCGGGTGAGCAACAGCGACAAGGCCACGACCGAGCCGGCGTCGAGTTGGCCCCGTAGTGCGTAGAAGCCGCCGAGTCCGTAGACGACGGCCACCGCGAGGGCCGACACCAGCGTGAGCGAGGTGACGAACACGGTCTGCACCATCGCGGTGCGCACACCGATATCGCGCACCCGGCTGGCCCGGGCGGCAAACTCGGCGGATTCCTGCCCCGGACGGCCGAACAGCTTGACCAGCGTGGCGCCGGGAGCCGAGAACCGCTCGGTCATCTGTGTGCTCATCGCGGCATTGTGGTCCGCAGCCTCCCGCTGGATGCCGGCCAGTCGGTTCCCCATCCGGCGCGCCGGCAGCACGAACACCGGGAGGAGCAGCAAGGCGAGCAGCGTGATCTGCCATGAGATACCGAGCATCACGACCAGCGTCAGGACGAGGGTGACGAGGTTCGCGACAACTCCGGACAGGGTGTCGCTGAATGCGCGCTGTGCACCGATGACGTCGTTGTTCAGCCTGCTCACCAGCGCGCCCGTCCGGGTACGGGTGAAGAAGGCGATCGGCATGCGCTGCACATGATCGAAAACCGCGGTACGCAGGTCGAGGATCAGGCCCTCGCCGATGCTCGCCGACAGCCACCGGGTGACCAGGCCGAGCGCTGCGTCGAACACCGCGATCAGGCCGATCAGCAATGCGAGCCGGACCACGACTTCCGGGGCGGCGCTTTCCGTGATCGCGTCCACGACCCGGCCGGCGAGGACTGGCGTTGCCACTGCGAGGATCGCGCTGACGACGCTGAGCACCAGGAATCCGGCGAGCATTCGCTTGTGCGGGCGCGCGAACCCGCCGATCCGCCGCAGCGTGGCCATCCGGAACGGCCTCCGCTCGTCGGGCGCGTTGGCCCGCCGGTACATCTGGTTCCACGCCACCGATTCGATACTCATCCCACACTCCCGTCGTGCCCTCGTAGTGAAGCACTGACCACCGACGGTAAAACCTCGACTTAACTTCAGGTCAAGCGCGGACCGCCCTACTCTTATTCCATGACGGCGGCGCGGATTGGCCTGCCCCTCGCTCACCTGCGGGCCCAGCTCGCGGGCGACGTCGACGACTCACCTCGACGCCGCGCGGAATACTCGTCCGATGCGTCGAACTATCGGGTCCCGCCGTTAGCGGTGGTGTTCCCACGCAGCGGGGACGATGTGGCGGCGACGCTGGACTTCGCTCGTTCGCACGGCGTAACACTGACCGGTCGCGGCGGCGGCACATCCGTCGCCGGAAACGCCATCGGTCCCGGGCTCGTCCTCGACTTCAGTCGCCATCTCGGTGCCGTGCTCGAACTCGATCCGGATGCCCGTCGCGCGATCGTGCAACCGGGCATCGTGCTCGCCGACCTGCAGCGCGCGGCAGGAGTGCATGGGCTGCGCTTCGGCCCGGATCCGTCCACCGCGTCACGCGCCACTGTCGGCGGGATGATCGGCAACAACGCCTGCGGGCCGCGTGCCGCCGCGTGGGGACGAACTTCGGACAATGTTGTCACCATTCGCATCCTGGACGGATCGGGCACCGAGCGCGTTCTCGGCCCCGGGCTCGACGGCATTCCCGGACTCGACCGGTTCGTCCAGCACAACCTTGCCGCCATCCGTACCGGGCTCGGCCATTTCGATCGGCAGGCCTCCGGCTATTCGCTGGAACACCTCCTACCCGAACGTGATCCGAATACCGCCCGCGCATTTGTCGGGACCGAGGGAACGTGCGGGCTGATTCTCGACGCGACCATCGACCTGGTGCCGATTCCGCGCGCGACGACCCTCGTGGTGCTCGGCTATCCCGACCTGGCCACCGCTGCCGAGGACACGGCGACGGTGCTCGAATTCGCTCCCACGGCGATCGAGGGACTCGATGCCCGACTGGTCGACGTCGTGCGCACCCATCGTGGCGCAGTACCCGACCTACCGCGCGGAGACTGCTGGTTGTTCGTCGAAGTCGCTGGGGAGTCACCTCACGAAAGCTCCTCTCATGCAGCTGGTTTGGCCGCAGCGGCCCATGCGCTCGACGCCCGGGCGGTGCACGACCGAGCCGAAGCCGCGACCCTCTGGCGGATCCGCGCGGACGGGGCAGGGCTGGCGGGACGCACCCCGGATGGCGCACCGGCGTGGCCGGGGTGGGAGGACGCCGCGGTGCCGCAGCGCAATCTCGCGGCGTACCTACGCGACTTCGCCGTTCTCACACATGACCACGGCGTGGACGGCCTGCTGTACGGGCACTTCGGCGACGGCTGCATCCACGTGCGACTCGACCTGCCGATTTCTCACGCACCTCAGCGGTTCCGCGAGTTCCTTGTCGACGCCGCGAAACTGGTTGCAGCGCATGGCGGCTCGCTGTCAGGAGAGCACGGCGACGGCCGTGCCCGGTCCGAACTGCTCCCATTGATGTACGCCCCGGAGGTGATTGCGGCATTCGAAGGCTTCAAAGGGATATTCGATCCCGACAACGTTTTGAATCCGGGGGTGCTGGTCACGCCTCGCCCAGTCGATGCCGATCTGCGGCTCGCAGCCATCGTCGGTAAGCACGACCCCGACCTCTCGGCTGCCGTGCACCGTTGCGTCGGCGTTGGCAAATGCCGCTCATCCACCGCAGACGGCGGGTTCATGTGTCCGTCCTACCGTGCGACTCGCGACGAACGCGACAGCACCCGCGGCCGGGCACGGGTGTTGCAGGAAGTCATCAACGGCTCGCTGCTCGCACCGGACTGGTCGTCGACAGCGGTCGAGGAATCCCTGGACCTATGCCTGTCCTGCAAGGCCTGCGCCGCCGATTGCCCGGCCGGTGTGGATATGGCCGCGTACAAGGCCGAGGTACTGCATCGTCGGTACCGCCGCCGGGTCCGCCCAGTCACGCACTACTCGCTCGGCTGGCTACCGCGGTGGCTGCGCGCTGCCAGGGCGGCCCCGCGTGCGGCCAATGTGCTGGCCAGGCGGGACGGACTACGCCGGCTCGCGGGCGTCGACCCGCGGCGGCCCGCACCCAGGCTGGCCGCCGAGCCGTTCCGCGCATGGTGGAAACACCATCGTGGCCACGTCGCCCAGGCCCCGGTGATGCTCTGGAGCGACACGTTCACCAACGCATTTCGTCCGGAGGTCGGTATCGCGGCCACAGAACTACTCGAATCGCTCGGCCATTCGGTCACCATTCCCGGACGGCAGGTGTGCTGTGGCCTGACCTGGATCAGTACCGGCCAGCTCGACGGCGCGCGCAGGCAACTGCGCCGGACACTGGACGCGCTGGCGGACCACGTCGACGCGGGTGGTGTGGTCATCGGCCTCGAGCCGTCGTGCACCGCGGTGCTGCGCTCGGAGCTGACTGTGCTGCTTCCGGACGATCCCCGTGTGGCTCGCGTGGCGGTAGCTACACGAACGCTGGCCGAGTTCCTCACCGACCAGTCGGGCTGGTCGCCGCCGCGTCTGGACGGCATGGAACTGGTGGTCCAGCCGCACTGCCACCAATATGCGGCACTTGGCTTCGGGCCCGACCGGGCACTACTCGAGCGCACCGGAGCGCGGGTTCAGCAGATCTCGGGGTGCTGCGGGCTGGCCGGGAACTTCGGGATGGAACGCGGCCACTACGAGGTGTCGGTCGCGGTCGCGGAGACCGGTCTGCTCCCGGCGATTCGCGGCGCCGGCACAGCGGCACTGCTGGTGGCGGACGGTTTCTCCTGCGCCACACAAGCCGAGCAATTAACTGGGTTCAGGGGTATGCATCTTGCCGAGTTATTTCGGGATACGCAGGCAAATGCTAGCGATTAGCCGAACCCGGACAAGAAAAAGCCCGGAGCATTCCGCCCCGGGCTTTCGTTGCGCGTCAGCTGCCGAAAGGCAAGACGCCGGGCGCGAGGTAGTAGCCACCGCTACCGGCGGACAGGTTGCCCCACTGACCCAGCAACCAGTTGATCGCATTCGTAATCGGGTACATTTCCTACCTTTCGTTAATCGGGTCACGTTGTTCGGCGACCCCATTTGCTCGCTATTCCGCAGCGCTGACCCCAAGCGCACTCCACCTACGGTACCTGAATTCGTAAAAGGCTCATGCGGACTCTGTGGCGCATGATTGAGACATGAGCAATCTCGAAGCGACAGCGGACGTGGTTACCTGCCCCGAGACGGACGGCACCGAGCATCCCAACGCCCCGGTTGAGGTGATCACTCCGCGTAGTGTGCCGCTCGGCGGACTGCGCGCGATGCCGGTCCGGCGCACCCTTCCGCAGCGGGCGCGCTCACTGATCGGAGCATGGTGTTTCGCCGATCACTACGGCCCCGACGACGTCGCGACCACCGGCGGAATGGTGGTGCCGCCGCATCCGCACACGGGATTGCAGACTGTTAGCTGGCTGTTCGAAGGCGAGATCGAGCATCGGGACAGCACCGGCGTCCACGCGATGGTTCATCCCGGCGAGCTCAACCTGATGACCGCCGGCCGCGGCATCGCGCACTCGGAGATTTCCACCGAGCGCACCACCGTCCTGCACGGCGCCCAACTCTGGCTCGCGCTGCCCGACGATGCCCGCGACACCGCGCCGGGCTTCCAGCACTACGCACCGACGCCGATCGAGGTGCCCGGGGCGCGGCTGAGCGTGTTCCTCGGGACGCTGGCCGGCGATACGTCGCCCGTGCAGACCTTCAGTCCACTTCTCGGCGCCGAGATCACCGTCGAGCCCGGTGCACGGGTGGCGCTCGATATCGATGAGCATTTCGAACACGGCGTGCTCGTCGACACCGGGGCGCTGCTGTTGGACGGAGCCCGGATCGAGCGCTCCGAGCTCGGCTATCTCGCTCCCGGGCGGCGGCAGGTTGTGCTGCGCAACCCCACCGCGGCGCCCACCCGCGCGTTGCTGCTCGGCGGCACACCGTTCGGCGAACAGATCATCATGTGGTGGAACTTCGTCGGTCGCGCCACCGAGGAGATCAAGTCCTACCGCCGGCAGTGGCAGGCCGAGATCGGTGATGCGGAGGCGGGTGCACCGGACGGGACGCGGTTCGGCCCGGTGTCTGGCGGCCGCAGCCCGATCCCCGCGCCCACGCTTCCGAACGTGTCGCTCAAGCCGCGCAGCTGAGTCACGGCCCAAACTGACAGGGTGCTGCATCTGCGCATCCTGTCGCCTGCTGCCTTGACCGACGAGGTAGTCGCCATCCTCGATTCCGACCCGGCCGTGAGCGGCCTGGCGATCGTGCGCGGTGCCGCTGTCCGCCCGGCTGGGGACGTGGTGCTGGCAGACCTCGCACGTGAGGCCGCCAACGACATCGTGGAACGGCTGCGGGCCACCAAGGTGCATCGGGAAGGCAGCATCGAGATCGACCCCGTGCCGACCTTCATTTCGCAGGCGGGCTTCGAAGCGGAACTGCGCACACCGGGCAGTAGCGCCGACGCGGTGGTGTGGGCCGAGGTCGCGCAACGCTCCTACGACGACAGCGAACTCAACTGGACGTTCCTGAGCTTCCTGACGCTGGCGACGATCATCGCGAGCATTGCGATCATCGTCGATTCGCAGATCCTGGTGATCGGCGCGATGGTGCTCGGACCCGAGTTCGGACCGATCGCCGCGCTGGGGGTCGCGCTCGTCAAGAAGAGGTTCGTGCTGTTCGGGCTCGCGGTACGCACGTTGGTGATCGGGTTCTTCGTCGCGATCAGCATGACCATCGTGCTGGCCCTGATCGGACGTGCGATCGGGTGGATCACCGTCGAGGACGTCACGGGACCACGACCGGAGACCGCGTTCATCTACACCCCGGACAAGTGGTCGTTCATCGTTGCGGTGATCGCCGCCGCGGCAGGCGTGCTGTCGCTGACCTCGTCCAAGGTCGGCGGTCTGACGGGTGTCTTCATCTCGGTGACCACCGTGCCCGCGGCGGGCAATATCGCGCTCGGCGCCGCGTTCGGTGTGGGCCACGAGGTGTGGGGCAGCATGGCGCAGCTCGGGGTGAACCTCACCGGTATGGCCGTCGCGGGCTGGGCGACGCTCGCCCTGCAGAACGCGCTGTGGTCGCGGGTGTCACCGCGCCGTCCGCGAGCCATGACCCGGCCGTACCGCATGCTCTAGGCTTCCCACCAGTATGTTTTCCCCGCAAGAGCAGGTCGGCGCACAGGAGCGGGTGCTGCACACCCCGATTCCGGTGAATCTGGCCGCGACACTCTCGCCGCTGAGCCGAGGACGCGGGGACCCGTGCCATCACGTCAGCACCGACCGCTCGATCTGGCGCACCTCCCGCATGCCGACCGGCCCGGTGACGTACCGACTGCGTCAACGCGGCAGGCATGAGGTGCGCGCCCAGGCCTGGGGGCCCGGCGGCGAGGAGCTTCTCGATCAGCTGCCGGACATGCTGTGCCTCGATGAGACACTCGACGACTTCGCGCCCGAACATCCGAAGATCATCGAGGCACACCGGCGCCACCCGGACCTGCGCATGCTGCGTACTCGACGGGTGTTCGAGGCATTGGTGCCCGCGATTCTGGAACAGAAGGTGCACGGAGTCGCGGCCCGCGCATCGTGGCGCCATCTGGTGCGGCGCTTCGGCGAGCACGCCCCGGGACCGGCACCCGAAGGGATGCGCGTACCGCCCAGCGCCGAGGACTGGCGGCGGGTCCCGTCGTGGGAGTTCCACCGCGCCAATGTCGATCCGCGCCGCGCCCGCACGATCGTGACCGCCGCGCGGCTCGCGGACCGGCTCGAACTGTTGGCCGGGCTTCCGCCGGCGCAGGCACAGCATCGGCTGCAGACCGTGCCGGGGATCGGGATCTGGACTGCTGCCGAGGTGGCCCAGCGCGCCTTCGGCGACGCCGATGCGTTGTCGGTCGGCGATTTTCATCTCGCGTCGATGGTCGGCTGGACACTGCTGGGCCGCCCGATCGATGACGACGAGATGGTCGAGTACCTGAAACCGCTACAGCCGCACCGCTATCGCGCGGTGCGGCTGCTCGAGATCAGCGGGCAGGTGGTGCTGCCGAGGTTCGGCCCGCGGACGCCGGTAACCGACCACCGCGGGCACTGACCCTGCACGTACGAACTAGTCCCACGGTGCCGGAGGCACCTCAGTCCCGCGGGCCACCGGCGACGTAGATGACCTGACCGGAGACGAAGCCCGAGCCCTCGCTGACCAGGTAGGACGCGGTATGTGCGATGTCCTCCGGGTAGCCGACGCGCGCGACCGGCGTGGCCGAGGCGTTCATCTTGATGAAGTCGTCGAACTCGACGCCGACGCGCTCCGCGGTCGCCTTGGTCATCTCGGTGACGATGAAGCCGGGCGCGATCGCGTTTGCGGTGACACCGAACTTGCCGAGCTCGAAGGCGAGCGTCTTGGTGAAGCCCTGCATGCCGGCCTTCGCCGCCGAGTAGTTCACCTGGCCGCGGTTGCCCTGCGCGGACACGCTCGAGAGGTTGACGATGCGGCCCCACTTCGCGTCGACCATGTACTTCTGCGCCGCGCGGGTCAGCAGGAACGCGCCGCGCAGGTGTACGGCCATGACCGCGTCCCAGTCCGAGACCGGCATCTTGAACAGCAGGTTGTCGCGGGTGATTCCGGCGTTGTTGATGACGACGGTCGGTCCGCCGAGCTCCTCGGCGAGCTTGTTGATCGCGGCCTCGACCGATGCCTCGTCGGAGACGTCCGCGCCGAGCGCGACAGCCGTGCCGCCCGCCGCCTTGATCGCGTCGACGGTCGTGGCACACGCGCTCTCGTCGAGGTCGAGCACGCCCACGGCGAGTCCGTCCGCGGCGAGCCGGGTAGCGATCGCGGCTCCGATGCCCCGGGCTGCACCCGAGACCACGGCAACTCGTGGCGTCGATTCGGTCATGTCTGCTCCTTGTGTCCTTCTCGGCTGGCGGATCGTGCCCCGAGGTGACAATACGAGCCGCGCCGAACGCCGACCTCCGACCCCCGCCGACTCACTGTGCCGGGCGTGCCGACTCGGCCAGCACCAAGGCCATCGAGCGGCGGATCGTTTCGCACACGACGGCGGTGTTCGGGTCCGGAGCCTGGCTCGCCATCGTCGTCCAGGTGTCGATCTCGGCTCGCGCCAGACCGATCAGGGCGATCGACCCGGTGCCGCCGGTGGTGGACGGGTGAGCGCCGACCCGTTGCTCGAGCAACTGCTTTGCCATGTCGAGGTAGTGGCCATTCAACTGGGTGAGGCCGCCGCTGATGATCGCCAGAGCCCGCAGTTCGTTCACTGCATGCATCATTGGCAGCCGCCGAAACGCCGCTATCCGCTCTTCCACCCAGCGCCGATCCGGTGCGGCGACATTGGGTTCGTTCGCAATTCGATGCAGCGACTGCAGGATTCGCGCAACCGTGTGCAGCCGAGCCGGTGCGAGGTACAGCGTTTCCATCGATTCGCGCAATTGCTTCATCCCGGTCAGGATGCGCAGCGTGCTCACCACATCCTTGGCGGTGCAACCCGAGTCCAGTGCGTCGCACAACTGCTGGACCATCGGGATGCCCAGGTAGCCGACCAGCCAGGCGTGACCATAGCGCGGTATTCCATAGGAATTGATGCGCTTCGACGTGTCATCCTCCAATGCCCGCCGGCGAGCGTTCGAAGACCGGCCGGCGAGTAGGCGAATCCACTCCGCCTGCTCCGGGCCGACCTCCCCAACCCGGGCCATCGCGGCGATTTCAACGATCAGACCGCACTGCACGAAACCCGGATTCCGGCCGCCGAATGCCTGTGTGAGGTTCGGCGGCAGACGGTCGAATCCTCTACTGGCGCAGAATAACCCGACCGCCGGCAAGACCAGATCGAAGGGATCATCGGGCGGGTTGAAGAACTTTGAGAGTGTCTCCCATTCAACGTAGTCGAGTTGGCCAGGACCGAACACGAACACCGGGGCGTCGTAATCGGGAACCAGCGGCGGGCGATCGGTGTCGAAGTCGTTCGTCCCCGTCAGCAGTGGCTGGTCGATGAGATCGAAGGAGCGCAGTGGCGCGAGGTCCACGCCGACGTCGAGGCGGGTGAGCCGGCGGGGACCGAACTCGACCGTGTCGTAGTGATCGGCGGTCACGGTGATCGGGAAGGGTTCGCCGGTAACCGGGACTCCCTGCACCTGAAACCTTCGCGCCCAGTGGTAGCGCACCGGCACATTGGTCGGCCGATGCACACCGAGTACGCGCGACCCCAGTAGGGCATCAACCAGTGCCCGACGCTCCGGTCGCGGACGCCCCACCAGGGCGATCGTGAACTTCCGCTTGAGACTTGCCTGCAACTCGGCGATCGAGCCTCCCGAGACCGATCCGAGGCGACTCTTTGACTCCTTCAGGACGCGGGTCAGTTCGTCGAAGAGATCGACCGGGGGTGTCGGCCCCTGGCCACGCAATCGCAAGGCTTTGGTCGCCGCGTCCGCGAGCGCGCCGCACGTGTCGTAACGCCGTTCCGGGGCGCTGGACATCGCCTTCTTGATCACCGCCGCGAACGCCCCTGTTGGTTCGAGCGCCCCACTCGCATTCGGCGGATCTCCGGTCAGGAGGTAGTGGAACGTCGCACCGAGGGCGAAGACGTCGGCACGCTCATCGACCTCCAGAGCCGGGTTGTACTGCTCCGGTGCGGAATAGCCCGGCGAGACCAGCAACATTGTCTGCGGCGTACCCATCGCCTTCGCGATCCCGAAGTCGGCGAGTAGGACGCGTTCCGCCTCGCCGTGCTCGGCACGGCGGATGAGGATATTCGCGGGCTTCACATCGCGGTGCACGATGCCGTGTCGGTGCGCGTGATCGAGCGCTTCGGCAACCTCGCGCAGCACTCGCACGGCCCGCGGCGGCGGCATCGGTCCGTGGCCGATCACCTCGTCACGGGCGCTCACACCGGCAACGAATTGCATGGAAATCCACAGGCAGCCGTTCTCGTTCCCCCGGTCGTGGACCGTCACGATGTTGGGATGATCGAGCAGCGCGACATGGTCGGCTTCTTCCTCGAACTTGTGCCGTGCGTGCTCCTCGGAATTCCGCAGTAGCTTCAATGCGACCGATTTCGGCAGATTCGGATGACGGGCGCGATAGACCACACCGAATCCGCCCTCGCCAAGACGCTCCTCGATTAGATAGCCGGCGAAGGCGTCTCCTGGGTTGAGGTCGAACGGGCCCACGCCACCTCCTGCACGTGGAGTCCGGCGGCCACGCTCGGCACGGCTACCGCTCGGCCACCGGGTGTACGCGCTATCAGGGAATGAATTTTAGCGTTCATGCTGCGTTATGCGCCGATCGCGCCCAGAATTGAAATTACTCACGCTGCGCCGAGGTTACTGCCTAATCGCCGGTGGGGTGTGGGCCGATTCGTGCTGATCTTGTTTTCTGCGCCGTGGAGGCGACGATCGGTGGAGTCCACTCGCGATCCGAAGTGCCGGAGGCAATTGCCCCCGCCATTTCTGCTGCCCCAGCACCTCGGTTCGGATCAATTGCTGAGCCGTCGCGGTGCGCCGCCGTCGGCGCGTGTTTGCGAATGGTTCGCTCACGACAGTCGACCATCCTCTGTTACTCGCCGACGCGGCGCCGCATAGGTGACGTTGCGAAGGAAAGGTAAATCCATGAACCGACCATTCTGCGTATTGGCGGCGATTTCACTGGCCGGTACGGCATTGTTCGGGGGTGCACCGGTTGCGTGGGCACAGGATCAGCCTTCGTTCGATGCCGCCGCGGTGGAAAAGTCCCTGCTCGTCATGCAGACCGAATGGCACGGCTACGTGCGGGTGCCTGCTACGGCGACGACCGGCGGCGAACCGGCCTGGCGCGAGACCACCGCCTACTCGTTGTGCTCTGGATTCTTCGTCTCCGACCAGGGCCACATCGCATCGGCTGGGCATTGCGTTGACCCGGAGTCCGGAAAGGACGCCCTGGTCGAGGCACTGTTCGAGGAAGACGAAGTCGACAACCCGCAGTTACTCGCGGAGGCTCAGGTCGACTGGACTGTCGAGGGGCGCGAGACCGGCGGGCCGATCGACCGGGCAGTCACCGTCAACCAGAGCAAAATGGAGGGCACGGTAATCGACTCGTTCGTCCCGGCCCAGGTGGTCGACTTCCAAGGGTTCGACAACGGTGACAACGCGCTGCTCAAGGTCAACAACACAAGTGCCCCCTCGGTCCCGCTGGTCATCGCGGAAACAGACCCGGAACCACGCGATCAACTCACCGCGGTTGGTTTTCCCGCCGGTGTACGCGACGTTTCCGACGTCGCCCCCGACCAGATCAACCCGCCGAGTTTCAAGACCGGCACGGTCAGCTCGCAACAAACCACCAACGGCGTTCCGAAGACCGAGGTGGATGCTCCGATTAGCCCTGGGATGTCCGGCGGTCCCTCGCTGGACGACGCAGGCTTGGTAATCGGTGTGAACAGTTCCGGGCTCCAGGGCGAGGAAAACTTCAACTTCATCACCGACACAACGGAACTGCGCGATTTCATGACCTCGCACAGTGTTCCACTCGCCGCGCCGCCGACGAGCGACGACGGGTTCCCGTGGCAGTGGGTGATCATCGGCGGAATTGTGGTGGCAGTGATCATCGTGGTCGTCGTCACGACACTGATCATGCGTAGGCGCCGCGCGAAGCCGGCCGCCCCACCGACAGGGCCGTTCCAGGGGTTCGGCTACCCGACCAACACCGGGGGACCCCAGCAGCCGGGGCCCTATCCGCAGAACAACCCCTACCCGCAGAACAACCCCTACCCGCAGAACAACCCCTACCCGCCGGGTAACCCACAGCAGCAACCAGGGTCGGGCCCACCGGTGGACTGGGGCGACGACACCAAGAAGTACTGAGAAGCCCCCGAAGGGGTCGATCCGCCGACGGATTCGGGCTTCAACCGTCCTGAAGCGCGGCGAGCCGATCGGCGACGATTGCGGCAGTCGGTAGACGGGTCTCGACCGGAGCCAGGCAGGCTCGGACCAAATCCGCCACATCTGGTTCGAGCCGTTCCGAGACCTGCGCTGCGCCCGCCTGCACGGCCCGGATCGCCAGAATGGGCTGGTTCACCGGCAGATCGCCATAGAGTCCCTCACCGCTGAGCGCGCGATTTATCGTGGCGCCGAGGGCATAGATATCGCTCTCCCGCGAGGGCACGCCGCCGTAGAACAAATCCCGGTCAATGAATTCGACCGAAGTGGCGGGCGCCATCCCGGTGACGGTGCTTTCCGAGTTGAGCACCCGAACCAGGCCGAGATCGGACAGTTTTCCGCCGCCCTCGTCGAGCATGATGTTCGCTGGCTTGATATCGCCGTGCACCAGACCGGCGTCGTGGAGATCGTGCACGGCGCGTGCCGCGTGTTCGAGCGCCCGGAGCACCTCGGCCCGGCTCAATGGACGCTGCGGGCGGCCGAGCGAGCCCATCGGAAAGTACTGCATCGAATACAGAAAGCCCTGCTCGAGCACCGCGTCGTAGATACGCACCAGGTACGGAGATTCGACGGCGGCGAATGCCCGCAATTCGCGGACCCCGCGCCGATAAGTGTCCTCGCTTATTTCGCCGGAGAACACCTTCACCGCAACCAGAGGTGCGCTGATTCCGAGACGCTGGGGTGTCTGCGCGAGATAAAACTTGCCGTGATTACCCTCACCGAGGAATCCCACTATTCGGTAGTCGGCGATCGCCGACGGTGTCTCGCCGTTCGGTTCACCTGGCATCGAATTTCGCCCTCTCGCTGCAACGAATCCGGAGCGTCCGTTTAACGTAATCCCCTGCCGCGAGCGTGATGCACTTGTTGTCGTGAACCACAGCACAACCGAGATATTTGCCTACGTTCTCCTCGATATCGCAGTGATCATCGTGATCGCCCGGGTGTTCGGCCGCGCTGCCCGGGCGCTTGGCCAGCCTGCTGTGGTCGGTGAGATCGTTGCGGGCATTGCCTTGGGCCCCAGCCTGCTTGGTGCGCTGCCCGGAGATCTCGACAGTCGGCTGTTTCCGGCCGACGTGGTCCCATACTTGCAAATCCTGGCACAGCTGGGCCTGGTGCTGTTCATGTTCATCGTAGGGCTGGAACTTGATATTGCGCTCATTCGCGGTCGCGGACGACTTGCCGGCGGGGTGTCGCTGGCATCCATCGTCGCGCCGTTCGCGCTGGGTGCGGGCGCCACCCTGATCCTGCATCCGCTGCACGACGAGGTCGATGGCGAACCGGTGCCGCTATTCGAACTGATGCTGTTCATGGGCGTGGCGATGTCCATCACCGCATTTCCGGTGCTGGCGCGCATCCTCACCGACCGAGGTATGCATCGCACCACGATCGGCGTGCTCGCACTGGCCGCTGCGGCGGTGGACGACGTCGTGGCTTGGACCTTGCTCGCGTTCGTGGTGGCGGTGGTGGAGGGCGGGAGTCCGCTCGAAGTCGTTCGGATCGTCGCGCTGACCGCAGCGTTCGCTGCGGTGGTGCTGCTTATCGTCCGGCCACTGCTGCGCCGCCTGCTCGACGTGTATCGCCGCGTCGGCCGGCTGACTCCGGATATCCTCGCGGTCATCCTGGTCGGTGTCCTGGTCTCGGCCTACATCACCGAGCAGATCGGCATCCACGCCATTTTCGGCGCGTTCCTGTTCGGCACCGCACTGCCGCGCGCCGGCGCCGAGGCGATGACGCAGGAAATTCTGGAGCGCCTGGAACAGGTCAGCATGCTGTTGCTGTTGCCAATCTTCTTCGTGGTCACCGGTTTCGGCGTGGATATCCTCGGGTTGTCCGGATCCGGCTGGTTGCAACTGCTGCTCGTGCTCGCCGTGGCTGTCGTGGGAAAGTTCGGCGGCGCATTCGTCGGCGCTCGCGCACAGCGACTACCCCGCCAGTCCAGCGCTGCTCTCGGTGTGTTGATGAATACCCGCGGCCTCACCGAATTGGTGATCCTGACCATCGGCGTGAAACTCGGCATCCTTGATCAGGAACTGTTCACGATGATGGTGCTGATGGCGTTGATCACCACCGCGATGGCCGCGCCGCTACTGCGAGTAATTTACCCCGACAAGGCAATCGAGCGAGATATCGAGCTGGCGGCACGATCCGAGCTTGGCAGCGAAGCGGCGTTCCGCGTATTCCTCGTACTCGATGGGCCTCCCGACCCGAATACCGAAGCGCTGCTGCGTATTGCGCGACTCGCGGCGGGGGGCGCGGCGACAAGCGAGATCGTGTTGACCCGCTTCCTGCCGGCGCCCGATGCCGATCCACGCGGCGTTGAACTCGGGGCAGGCCCACTGCCCGATCTCGCCGCAATGGCGCGCGCGGTCGAAGAGTTGGAGCATTATGCCCGAGCGGGACCGTCCGGCCCGGGACGAGTGCGCGTGATGTGCCGGTTCAGTGCCTCGCAGGCCTTGGATCTGCAGCGTCAGGTGCACGCTGCGGCGGCTGATGTTGTTGTCACCGAACGTGATTGGGCCGAGCGGTACCGCCAGGAACTGGCCGGGTTCGAAGGCGTGGTCATACTGGTACTTGCCCAGGGTCGGGCCGACCCGGCATCCGGTGCAGCGGTGGCCGTGGACGAGCAGTCGATCTATGTGTGCGACGACGGGTCGGCAGACGGGAGCCGCGCGGTGTTGCTCGGCGTTCGGGCCGCACTCGCCTCGGGAAAGCGGTTGGTCGCCGTGCCGATCGGTTCCAGCCGGATCGGGCGTCGGCTCAGCTACGCCCTCCAGGGTTTGCGTCGGTACGACGTCGATATCAGTTTCGCGCCGGATTCCCCGTCGCTGCCCTCGCCATGTGCACGGGTGTCGGACCAACTCGCGGGATCCGAGGTCAACCTCCGAGAGGAGGTCGACCGACTGGCAACCGACCATGCGGGGAGTCGAAAATGATCAGCCGACGCCCGACTGCGACCTCCGAACCGGGCGCCAGGATCGCCGGCTGTCCGGGCAGCAGGCGGAACCAGTCGAATGTGCCGGGCGCACGCACGAAGGTCCCGTTCGTCGATTCCCGATCAATGACAAGCACGTCCCATTCGTGCAACCGGATTTCCACGTGGGCGCGGGACATACCGCCGGAATTGTCGCTCAGCCGAATCGAACGCATGCCCTGGCGCGCCGCATCTGATCGCTCCGGATCACGTCCAATGACGCAGTCGGTGTCGAGCACGATCGTGAAGCCGTCGTCGACCACGAGGAGACCGAGCGGCGGCCGCACCCCCTCTTGGAGGATCCCGGTGCGCTGATCCATGCGGATTCCACACACACTGCAGAACGAAACCCGCGGATCGTTGAGGTGGTGCCGGGCACAGTAGTAGCCCCGAACCCGACTGCGTCCGGGGGTGCTCGCGGTGCCTGCTCCTGCGGCGCGAATCGGCAGCGGCGCACGCTCGGCCAGAGTCGAATCCGCGGCTCCGTCGATGCGGGCCGAGACCGCCGGTGGCGGTAGCTCCTCCGCTTCACCGGCGGACAGGGTCGCCGCGCCGCCCGGCTCGAACACGAACCGGATGACCGCCCCGCCGCCGACGGCCACGCCGTCGACCAGATCGCCGACACCCCGGATTGCGGGGACGGCCGGTTCGGTCCCTGGTTCGTCGACAAAGATGCCGGCGGCCACGCGCGGCACCGCGAGTACCCGGTTGACCGCACTGCCATCGCCTTGTCCGCCGATCCGCTCGACGACGCCGGCCCCATTGTCCGCCACCAGCGTGAGCGCGCCGGAAAGGTGCACGCCCAGTCCACTTTCCGTGGCCAGCGCGACGCCGAATTCGGACGGGTTGTCGATCTCGGAGAGTCGCCCGCCAACCAACCGTGCGAACGTCTGCCACGGCGCGCCGGGCTCCTCCTCGGCCGCCTCGTAGACCAGCCCGCGCAGCAGCGCAAGGGTGTGCATTGCCGGGGAATCCGCGGTCACCGGCGCGCCGCCCGGATGCGCGACGACGATGATCGCCGACCCGGTCCGCGCAATCACGTGGGCGCCTGGCAGGACTTCCACTTGCGCGATCACAGGAACCGGCCTCCCGAGAAGCGCCACCGATGGAAGACGATCCGGATCGGCCCATTGACGAGCAGCCAGAATCCCAGCCAGGTCGCCAGGAACTGGATCAGGAAGGCGCCGGTGGACGGCGTCAGCCGTTGCGGTACGACCACGCCCGTGTGTTCCACAAGTACCCACATCAACGCGCCTTCGTTGACGACCGTGATCAACCCGAACAGGGTGGGCCAGTCCTTCTCCCAACGAAATTGCTGAAGCAGGTGGTAGACGAACTCCCAGCCGATCCCCACGATGACGGTCGCCACCAGCACGCTGAACGTGACCAGGTATCCGTCGGCGAGGGACGAGCCCGATGGCCGAATGAATGGCGTAATAATCAGTGCGACAACAAGTCCCACGAACCCGAGCACGAAGATTCGAGTCTGGATGCGTCCGTTCAGGGTGGGCAGCACGTCAGATCTTTTTGTTCCGGGCCCATAGCCACCATTGGCGCGTCGAACGCGCCGGACCCATGCGCCGACAGAAGCCGATCCCCGCGAGGTCGTCGGCGATCTCCTGGGCCGCGATCTGCAACCCGAGAAACGTGTCGACGCCCGGGAAATACCCGCCGAGCGTGGCGCTTCCGGAGGCGTACATGCGGCCGGTGCCGCTGCGGGTGCCGATCAGTTCGAAGTTCCGGTCGACGTCGAGCCGGCCGAGCGGGTTGCGGCCGGCCCCGGTGTGGTCGAGCAGATCGGCGAGCAGTCGGTGCTCGCGGATATCCGCCTCCAAGCCGGTGCAGTCGATGACGTAGTCGACCCGGACATCGAAAGGATCCCGAGGCGGCGGAAACGGTAGCGGCGCATCGGGGTCCGGCACGATGGTCGTGACTATGCCCTGGCCATCGGGCGCCGGATGCATGTCCCGCGCGCTGCCTGCCATCACCTGGTACCA
>NZ_LRRB01000203.1 GCF_001646865.1 Aldersonia kunmingensis
CCCCGCGCTGCGATCGCCTCCGCATGGGAGTTCGTGAACGGCGCGAAAAGGACCAAGCTGCAGCGCATCACCTCGCTCGACGCGCACCGAGCTGCCAAGGATACACCGACCGAGGCGTCACGGCTGGCCGCGCGCTGTGCCGGCGATGCAGCTTCTGCCGCCTACTTGCACCCGATTGCGAAAGCCCACCAGGTCGGCCACATTCTGCGGGCAGCCGCGAGCGCGGCCCGGATTGCGGAACTGAACGCAGCCGACGACCCCGCGGTTGGTGCGAGAGAGATCGAGCGCGCTCGACTGCGCGCGACACCGGTGCTCGTCGATGTTCTCCGTCGCTACCCACCCGCGCTCAGCGGCAGAAGCCGTGTCGCACAGTTGATGACCGCGCTGGATACCTCGCTGCGCGCATCGGGATGAGCGCGCACTTTTGCAGCGAGCGCGCATGCCTGGGCGTGCGCGGTGACCTGAAATGGTACGCACTGGCCGCGACTACTTCTGGGCGAGATCGATACCGGGTGCCCCGGTGCCGGGGACACCGGTCACCTCGACCTTGAGCACGTCGCCCTCGCCGCGCCGACGGCGTGTCCGGCGCAGTCGGGCCTCGAGGGTTGTCGCGACGTAGCTGAGCGTGGAGTTCAGCACAATCATGATCGCGGCGACCACGAGCAATGCCGGGAGGTAGTTGCCGTAGTACGAGCCGAGTTGCTGGCCGGAGCGCACCACTTCGATGTAGCCGATGAGGTAGCCGAGGGCCGAGTCCTTCAGTGCGACAACCATCTGCGAGACGATCGCCGGCAACATCGCGGTTATCGCCTGGGGGAGTAAGACCTCCCGCATCATCTGGCCCTTGCGCATACCAAGCGCCTGGGCCGCCTCCGCCTGCCCCTTGGGTAGCGAGCGGATCCCGGCGCGCACGATCTCGGCGATCACCGAGCCGTTGTAGAGGGTCAAGCCCGTCACCACAGCGGCGAGTGCGAGGTCCTTCGACTTGAAGACGTTGTACTCGGCATAGATCTGATACGTGAAGATCATCAGGATCAGCACCGGAATGGCGCGGAAGATCTCGACGAACGTGCCGGACACGGCTCGGACGCTGCGATGGCCGGAGAGTCGGCCGATGCCGAGGATCGACCCCAGGATGAGCGCGAGCACGATCGAGAGCGCCGCGGCGATCAAGGTGCCCTTGATGCCGGGCAGCAGATACGTGGTCCACGAAGAGGATTCGAGGAACGGGTCCCACTTCTCGGAAGTGAGCTGGCCGTTGTCATCGAGTGCCCGGTACACCAGCCAGGCAACAGCGAGGAGCACAATCGCGACGACCACTGACAGCACGTTGTTGCGGATTCGCGCCCGGGGTCCGGGCGCGTCGTAGAGGACCGTGGCCTTGGCGCTCATTGGGCCACCCGGTATCGCTGGCTGAGCCAACCGAATAGATAGCCCATCGGCAGGGTGAGGCACACGAACCCGGCGGCGAAGATCCCGCCGACCGCGAAGATCGCCGCCTCGTTCTCGATCATGGTCTTCATGAGCAGCGAGGCCTCGGCGACACCGATCACCGACGCGATCGTGGTGTTTTTGGTGAGCGCGATGAGCACGCTACCCAGCGGGGCGATCACCGCACGAAATGCCTGCGGCAGCACGATGAGTCGCAAGTTCTGGAAGAACGTCAGGCCCAGCGAGCGACCCGCCTCGGCCTGACCGACCGGGACCGTGTTGATGCCGGAGCGCAGCGACTCACATACGAAGGCCGCGGTGTAGACGCTCAGGCCGAGCACGGCGAGGCGGAAGTTGTTGTCCACCAGGAACGTGGGCGAATCCTCCCGCGCGAGGTTGACGTGCAGGGTCTGCGAGAGCACGAACAGGCAGAAGATGATGATCAGGGTGAGCGGGGTATTGCGGAACACGGTCACGTACGCCGCGCCGATCCAGCGTGCCACCGGTATAGGCGACACCCGCATCCCGGCCAGGATGGTGCCGATGATCAAAGCGCAGATCGCCGAAGCGGCAGTCAACTTGATCGTGATCCAGAACGCATCGATCAGTTGATCGTCGTACTTCGAGAGCAGATCCACCCATTCCCTCCTCGCTTGCCCTCACGCACGCCGGGTGGGGCGGTGTGCCCGCCCCACCCGGTCGTGGTTGTCAGTACCGGTCGACCTGCGGTGGCGCCGGCATCGGGTAGCCCGACGGCCCGATGGTGGACTCGAACGCCTCGTTCCACGCGCCGGACGCGATCATTTCTTCGATCGCGTCGTTGATCTTGTTGCGGGTTTCGGTGTCGCCCTTGGCAAGTCCGATGCCGTAGTTCTCGGTGGAGAACGTGTCACCCACGACCTTGAGCTGGCCCGGGTACTGCGCGGCGTAGCCGGCGAGGATGACCGCGTCGGTGGTGACCGCGTCGATCGCACCGTTCCGCAGCGCTTCGACGCACGCCGAGTAGGTGTCGAACTCCTGCAGCTGCACGTCCTGTGCGTACTTCTCCTTCACCCGCTGCGCCGGTGTGGAACCCGTCACCGAGCAGAGCTTCTTGCCACCATTGAGCGACTCGGGTCCGGTGATATCGGTGTTGTCCGCACGCACCAGCAGCGACTGGCCCGTCGTCAGGTACGGCCCCGCGAAATCGACCTTCTCCTTGCGGGCGTCGGTGATCGAGTAGGTCGCGACCACATAGTCGACCTCGCCGTTCTCGATGAGCGTTTCGCGTTGCGCGGAAGGGGATTCCTTCCAGGTGATGCCGTCGGGCTGCACGCCGAGCTTGTCCGCGACGTACTTGGCGACCTCGACATCGAAGCCGCTGTACGTGCCGTCGGGATTGCGCTGCCCGAGCCCGGGCTGGTCGAACTTGATGCCGACCGTCAGCGTCCCTCCCTGGGCGCTTTCGCTTGCGCTCTTTTCCTCGTCACCGCCACACGCCGTGGCAACGAATGCGAGTGCAGCAACGACGACACCGACACGTGCCGCGCGGTTCATCCTCATCGGATCCCTCCATACCTGTCGACAAACACGGGGCTCGAGGCGCTGCGCCGACGGGCGCAGCGCGTGGTCAGTGGCTGAGGATCTTCCCGAGGAAGTCCTTGGCGCGCGTGGACGCCGGGTTGGTGAAAAACGTGTCCGGGTCGGTGTCTTCGACGATTTGGCCGTCGGACATGAACAGCACGCGGTTCCCCGCCTTGCGGGCGAAACCCATTTCGTGGGTGACCACGAGCATCGTCATCCCGTCGCGGGCCAGCGCAACCATCACGTCGAGCACCTCGTTGACCATCTCCGGGTCGAGTGCGGACGTGGGCTCGTCGAAGAGCATCACCTTGGGGTTCATCGCGAGTGCGCGCGCAATGGCGACGCGCTGTTGCTGGCCACCCGACAGTTGCGCCGGAAACTTCTCGGCTTGATCGGCGATGCCGACGCGGTCGAGAAGTTCGAGCGCGCGGGTGCGGGCGTCGTCCTTCTTGACCTTGCGGACCTTGGTTGGCGCGAGCATGACGTTCTGCAGGATCGTCTTGTGCGCGAACAGATTGAACGACTGGAACACCATGCCGACGTCCGCGCGTAGGGCCGCGAGCGCCTTGCCCTCGGCGGGCAGCACCAGTCCGTCGATCGCGATGGTGCCCTCGTCGATCGGTTCGAGGCGGTTGATCGTGCGGCACAGCGTCGACTTGCCGGACCCGGACGGTCCGATCACGATCACGACCTGGCCGCGCGGGATCTCGATATCGATATCGCGCAACACGTGAAGGTCGCCGAAGTGCTTCTGCACGCCGTGCATGGCGATCATCGGGTGCTCGGGTCGGTGCGCTGGCTCCGCTCCTGAGGGGCGTTCGGCGGCGGCGTCAGCGTCGTCGACGTGCGTCATAGCCATTGACTCTAGGCCGATTCGCGCCATTTGCCGCGTGGAGCGTCGTTTCCCGTCGTAGCGTGCGGCATACACGGTTCTCTGCAAGGCGGTGGCGATGAGACGAGGTTGGCTCGCGACACTCCTGGCGGTGATCGCGGTGGTCTTCTCCTCGGGTGCCGTCGCCACGGCCGGTCCGAGCGGCTACACCAGCGAACTCCTTCATTTCTCGGTGCGGGTCGGCCCAAACGCGCAGCAGTGCACGATCATCGGAGAACTGTTCGTCCCCGACAGTGCCAGTCCGACGGCGCGCGTTCCCACGGTACTCACCACCCACGGCTTCGGGCAGTCCTACGAGGTACAGGTGCCCACGGCCAAGTGGTTGGCCAGTCACGGCTACGTGTCGCTGGCCTACTCCGGACTGGGATTCGGTGGTTCGACGTGCAAGGTGTCCCTCGACGATCGCGACTACGACGGCGTCGCCGCAGCCCAACTGGTGAGCTTCCTCGGCGGCGCCGGCGGTATCGCGTTCACCGATCCGGGGCTCACGAGTCCGCGCGCGCCGCTCGACGTGGTCGTGCACGATTCGACCGACCACGTCGGTCGGCCGTCGGTCAACGACCCGCGGGTCGGCATGGTCGGCGGGTCCTACGGTGGCGGGGTTCAATTGGGCGCGGCGGCCGTCGACCCGCGCATCGACACCATCGTGCCGCTCATCACGTGGAACGACCTTTCCTACTCGCTCACCCCGAATGGCACGTCCACGATTACCGGCGTCACGACGGCGGTGCCCGGCGCGGCGAAGGTTCTGTTCTCGACTTTGCTGTTCGGCCTCGGCGTGACCAATCCCGGGACCAAGGGGTATATCGCGGATCCGGCGCGTGCCGTGGGCTGCCCCAACTACCGCGACTACATGTGTCCGGCGATCGCGGAGTCGGTGACCATCGGCGAGCCGTCGCCGTCCGTCACCGCCCATTTGCGGCACGCCTCGGTCGCGACCTTCCTCGACGACATTCACGTCCCCGTACTGCTCGGGCAGGGGGAGCAGGACACCCTGTTCACGCTCAACGAGGCGGTGGCGACCTACCAGGGACTGAAATCCCGTGGCGTTCCGGTGAAGATGATCTGGCATTCGTGGGGGCACAGTCACATCGAACCGGCGCCCGGTGAATTCGACCCCAAGGCACCGGATCCCGTGGCGCAGTACGAAACCGGCCGGATCCTGGACTGGTTCGATCACTATCTGAAGAACGACGCCAACGCGAGCACCGGGCCGGAATTCGCGTACTTCCAGCCCTGGGTGTCCTACTCGGGCAATGCGCGACCGGCCTACGGCACCTCCACTTCGTTCCCGGTCGGCGCGAGGTCGGACTTATTCCTCTCGGGCGATGCCCGGCTCGTGGGCGATCCGGCGAGCGCACGGCCCGGGTCCGCGGTGCTGTACACCATCCCTGGCGGGCTACCGAACGGCGCCGCGCCGCCGAACATCGACCCGACTGCCAAGGTGGCGGCCACCGACATTCCGGGCACCGCACTGGCCTGGACCACGCCACCCCTTGCCGCACCGCTCGACGTCGCGGGCATCCCGACGCTGCGGCTGCGGGTGGATGCGCCCGGCCGCCCGGTCATCTTCGTCAAGGTCTACGACGTCGACCCGAACGGGGTCGCGACTCTGATCAACGGGCTGGTGCAGCCGGTGCGGATCACCAACCCGGCAGCGCCGGTCGAGATCGCGTTGCCCGGTTTCGTGCACCGTTTCGCGCCTGGGCATTCGCTACGGCTCGCCGTCACCAGCGGCGACGTCAGCTTCCGCGGCGGGCTCGAAGCGATGCCGGTGACCGTGCACGCAGACGGATCTGTGCTCACACTCCCAGTCGTCGGATAGGCCGGGACGGCGGCTCTGCGTAGGGTGCTTACCCGCGATTCCAGGATGCGCACCCCCGCGCCGTACCCTGGAGCTGTGGAAACGATCGACCGGGTGACCCGCAGCTACGAGGTGCGAACCTACGGCTGCCAGATGAACGTGCACGATTCCGAGCGGCTGTCGGGCCTGCTCGAGGACGCCGGCTATACGCCCGCAGCACCCGGTGCGACTCCGGATCTGGTCGTTTTCAACACCTGCGCGGTGCGCGAGAACGCCGACAACAAGCTCTACGGGAACCTCAGCCATCTCGCTCCGGTGAAGGCCTCGACGCCCGGTATGCAGATTGCCGTCGGCGGCTGTCTGGCGCAGAAGGACCGCTCCACCGTGGTCAAGAAGGCGCCCTGGGTGGACGTCGTGTTCGGCACGCACAACATCGGTTCGCTGCCCGCGCTGCTCGATCGTGCACGGCACAACGAGCAGGCCCAGGTTGAGATCCTCGAGTCGCTCGAGGCGTTCCCTTCTACGCTTCCAGCCAAGCGCGACTCGGCCTACTCGGGCTGGGTTTCCATCTCGGTCGGGTGCAACAACACCTGCACGTTCTGCATCGTGCCGTCGCTGCGCGGCAAGGAGGTGGACCGCCGCCCGGGCGACGTGCTCGCCGAGGTGCAGGCACTGGTGAACGAGGGCGTGCTCGAAGTGACGCTGCTCGGCCAGAACGTCAACTCCTACGGCGCGAACTTCGCCGACCCTGAACTCGACCGCAACCGCGGCGCGTTCGCCGAACTGCTCGCGGCGTGCGGAAAGATCGACGGGCTCGAGCGCGTCCGGTTCACCTCTCCGCATCCCGCCGAATTCACAGATGACGTGATCGACGCGATGGCCATCACGCCGAACGTGTGCCCGCAGCTGCACATGCCGCTGCAGTCCGGCTCGGACCGTGTGCTCAAGGCCATGCGCCGCTCGTACCGGAAGGCCCGATTCCTCGGGATCATCGAGAAGGTGCGCGAGGCCATGCCGCACGCCGCGATCACGACCGACATCATCGTCGGCTTCCCGGGCGAGACCGAGGAGGACTTCCTCGAGACCCTCGACGTGGTTCGCCAGGCCCGGTTCTCGAGCGCGTTCACATTCCAGTACTCCAAGCGCCCAGGCACACCGGCGGCCGAGCTCGACGACCAGATCCCGAAGCACATCGTGCAGGA
The DNA here is from genome assembly GCF_001646865.1 of Aldersonia kunmingensis. Lineage (GTDB taxonomy): Bacteria > Actinomycetota > Actinomycetes > Mycobacteriales > Mycobacteriaceae > Aldersonia > Aldersonia kunmingensis. Next base: position 6,893 of record NZ_LRRB01000203.1, read on the forward strand.
GCGCTACGACCGGCTGATCGCGCTGCAGGAGGAGATTTCGCTCGACGAGAACCGCAAGCTCGTCGGCACCGAGGTCGAACTCCTCGTCGCGGAGGGCGCGGGCCGCAAGAACGCCGCAACTGCGCGGATGAGCGGCCGGGCCCGTGACGGACGGCTCGTGCACTTCCGCCCCGCACCCGATGCGGCAATCCGGCCCGGCGATGTCATCACCGTCGACATCACCGACGCGGCGCCGCATCACCTCATTGCTGACGGCGAGGTCCGGACGCACCGGCGCACTGCCGCGGGCGATGCGCACGAACGCGGGATCACCCCGAAGACACCACCGATCGGAGATGTACCGAACGTGACCGGCCTCGGACTGCCCAGCATTGGTGCGCCCATCGCGGTGCCCGTGGCGACGAGCGGGTGCTGCGAATGAGCGAGCAGCCCGCCAGCGAACAGCCCTACGAGGACCTTCGCCGCGACGTCGATGCGGTCGAGAAGAAGATGGCCGGCGAGATCGACCCCGGTGCGCGTGCCGTCGTCGTCGCGGTCCTCGTGTTCGCGGTCCTCGGCGCGATCGCGCTGCCGCACACCGGGCATGCGCACGGCTTCGACGTCCTGGCGGGGAATGACATCGCCCTTTCCGAATCCATTCAGCTGCCCTCGCGGCTGTTCGCGTGGTTCTCCCTGGTGTTCGCGGTGGGCTTCTCGATGCTCGCGCTGCTCACCCGCCGTTGGGTCTTCGCGTGGATCGCCCTGGCCGGCTCGGCCGTCGCGTCCGTGCTCGGCATGCTCGCCATCTGGACGCGGCAGACACTCGCACCGAACCTGCCCGGCGCCGGACCCGGTATCGGCCTGGTCATCGGTTGGATCGCGGTGATGGTGCTGACGTTCCACTGGCTGCGCGTGGTGTGGAGTCGCACCGCGGTTCAGCTCGCAGCCGAGGAACAGCGCCGGCTCGCCGCCGCCGAAGAGGAGCGCCGCCAGCAGGAGTGGCGCCAGAAGGGCTGAGCCCGGGTTTCCCCGGTCGGCCCAGCCCACCCAGCTTCAGGCGTCAGCGGTTGCTGACTGCCCCCTCCGCTGCCTCGGCCCACTCACGCCACTGCTTGGCCTGCTCACGGGCCTGTTCGGCGTCCCGGGTCTTGCCTGCGGCCTCGGCCTTCGCGGCCTGTTCCTCGAACGCCGCGACCCGCTCACGGAACTGAGCGGCACGGGCGAGTGCCTCCGGGTCGCTGCGCCGCCACTGTGAGTCGGCGGCATCGCGCACGCGCTTCTCGATCGCGCGCAGCCGGCCCTCGAGATCGTGCATGCGTTCCCGCGGGACCTTGCCGATCTCTTCCCACTTCTCCTGCAGGTCGCGCAGGGCGGCGCGGGCGGCGTCGATGTCCTGCGACGGGTCGATCCGCTCGCCGTTCTCGAGCAGCTTCTCCTTCGCCTTGGCGTGCTCCTCGAACTCCGCGTCCCGCTCGGACGATGCCGCGTTGCGAGCCGCGAAGAAGACGTCCTGCGCGCCCTTGAACCGGCGCCACAGTGCGTCGTCGGCCTCGCGAGGCGCGCGTCCGGCGGCCTTCCACTCACCGAGCAAGTCGCGGAAGGTTGCCGCCGTAGCAGCCCATTCGGTGGAGCTGGACAGCTCCTCGGCGCGGACGCACAGCTCTTCCTTGCGGACCTTCGCGGCGGCGCGCTCGCGGTCGAGTTCGGCGAAATGGGCGCCACGACGCCGGTTGAAGCCCTCACGTGCCTTCGAGTAGCGCTTCCACAGGGCATCGTCCACCTTGCGGTCGACGCCCTTGATCGTCTTCCACTCGTCGAGGATTTCGCGCAGCCGATCACCGGCTGCCTTCCACTGCGTGGATTCGGTGGCGATCTGCTCGGCCTCGGCTGCGAGGTGTTCCTTGCGCGCGGTCTGTTCGGTGCGGAACTTGTCCCGCTCCTCCTTGGCCGCGGCCGCGGCCTCGTCCGAGTGCTCGATGATGGCCTGCAGCCGAACCGCGAGCCCGTCGACGTCCCCGATCACCGCAGCGGTCGGCAGTGATTCGGCGAGTGCCTGGGCGGCGGCCTTCGTCTTGCGGGCGTCCCCGACGTGAGTCGCGAGCCGGCCCTCGAGCAACGCGACCTCGGTGGCGAGATCGTCGAAACGGCGTCCGAAGTGCGCCAAACCCTCCGCCGCGTCGCCGGCCTGCCATGACCCGACCTGCCGCTCACCCTCCGCGGTGCGGACCCACGCGGTGCCGTCCTCGTCGACCCGGCCGAACTTGCTGGGGTCGCTCGCGACAGGCAGGTGGGCCAGCGTCGGGTCGTGGGCGTGCGCATGCGGGATCGGATGCGGCTTGTCCGACTCTTCTTCGCGCACGACCGGCCCGGGAGCGGGGCGCGCGCCGGCACTATTGCCGGGACGAGGGCCATTCGCGCTGGGTACCGGTCTGGGCGCTCCGGGCTTGGGTGCCGAAGGTTTCGGTGCGTCCGTCTCGGTGGCGGTGGGATCGGTTCCGTTGCTCTCGGTCATGGCTCCTCGTCTCTGCCGCGCGGCACGGCTGCCTGTCAGCGTTGGTCGGAGCGCGTCACTTTTGCGGACGCGACCCTTGTCGCATCGTGGAGAACGACCCGCCGTCGCTCCGCGACCCCGACTCTTGCGGTCCTGCTCGATCCTATTGAACCTGCTCCGAGCAATTCATTCCATTGAAACGGGCATAAGCGGGTGCTGGCTCCGCCGGGCGGGCGGGCGCGAGGTGAACGCGCGACGCTACTAGCGTTGGCGATGTGTTGACCGCTGCGGCTCTCGTGCCTTCGCCTCCGATCGTCGTTCCCGAGCTCAACGGTGCCGATGCGAGCGAGTCCGAGCCGCTGCGCGCGGCCGCTCTCGCCGCGGTTGCCACCCTTGGCTCCCTGGCCTCGCGCTGGACTGTGATCGGTGTCGGCGATACCGAGTGCGAACTGGCCGAGAACGCGGTGGGCACGTTCCGGGGCTTCGGCGCCGACGTGCGTGCCGGGCTGGCAGCGGCCGCGACCGGCGCCGCTGATCCGATGCTGCCGCTGGCCGCACTCGTCGCGGGTTGGTTGCGCGAGCACGCGGCGCCGCAGGTCACCGCCACGGCGCGGATCGTGGCCGCCGACACCTCGCCGGTGTACTGCACCGAACTCGGCCGCAAACTGCGCGCAGAAATGGACCGTGACGAGACCGCCCACGGCCTGCTGGTGGTCGCCGACGGCGCCAACACCCTGACCCTGAAGGCGCCGGGTTCCTTCGATCCGCGTGCGGGCGAGGCCCAGACCGAACTGGACGATGCGATCGCGGCTGGTGATCCGTCGGGACTTGCCGGCCTGGACCCGGTGGTGTGCGCGGAGCTCGGGATCGGGGGGCGGGCCGCCTACCAGGTGCTCGCGGGGGTGTTCGAGACACCGCCCGCGCGGGTGGAGAGCCGGTACCGGGACGCTCCGTTCGGCGTCGGCTACCACGTGGCCGTGTGGTTCCCGTGACGCGTCCCATCGCTGTCGTCGGCCCAACTGCCACCGGCAAATCCGACCTCGGTCTCGATCTGGCGGAACGGCTCGGCGGCGAAATCGTGAACATCGACGCGATGCAGCAGTACCGCGGCATGGATATCGGCACCGCCAAGCTGCATGCCGAGGACCGCCGCGGCATCGCGCATCACCAGCTCGACGTGCTCGACGTGACCGAGACGGCCACCGTTGCGCGCTACCAGGCGGCCGCGGTCGCCGATGTCGAGGCGATCCGCGCCCGCGGCGCGGTGCCGGTGATCGTCGGCGGATCGATGATGTACGTGCAGGCGCTCCTCGACGAATGGGCGATTCCGGACACCGATCCGTCGGTGCGGGCGAAATGGGAGGCGGTCCTCGCCGAGGGCGGTGTCGCCGCCGTGCACGAGGCGCTGCGTGCCGTCGATCCGCAGGCCGCAGCCACGATCCTGCCCACCGATGGACGGCGCATGGTGCGTGCGCTCGAGGTTGTCGAGATCACCGGTGCGCCCTTCGCGGCATCGGCACCGCAGATCGGTACGCCGCGCTGGGACACGATCATCGTCGGTGTCGACCGGGAGACCGAGGAACTCGACGAGCGGATCCGGTTGCGCACCGAGCTGATGTTCGAAACCGGCCTCGTCGACGAGGTCACCGCGCTGACCGAACAGGGGTTGCGTGCGGGTGTCACCGCGCGCCAAGCCATCGGATACGCGCAGACCCTGGCGTATCTCGACGGCGAGTACGACCTCGCGGAGGCGCAGGAACGGACCTTCATCGGCACCCGGCGTTATGTGCGCCGGCAGCGATCGTGGTTCCGGCGTGACAAGCGGGTCTGTTGGGTGGACGCGGCGCGGCCGGACCTTACCGAGCACGTGCTGACCCTCACGGGCTAGCGCTTCGCGGCGGCAATACTTGTTCGTGGGCGCGAAACTTTGCCCCCATTTACACAACTTGACTCGTTTGGGAGTCGGTCGGCCGCGCGAACAGCGGGTTCGCCGCCGCTCATTAGACTCGAATCATGGAGTTCAGCAAGGGCCACGGCACGCAGAACGATTTCGTGGTGCTGCCCGACGAGGACGTGCGGCTCGACCTGCGCCCCGACGCCATCGCCGCGCTGTGCGACCGGCAGCGCGGTCTGGGCGCCGACGGTGTGCTGCGGGTTGCGAGGGCCGGTGCGCTGCGCGATGCCGGTGTCCTCACCGAACTCCCGGACGGCACTGCCGCGGACGACTGGTTCATGGACTACCGCAATGCCGACGGCTCGATCGCGGAGATGTGCGGAAACGGTGTACGCGTCTTCGCTCATTACCTCGCCGCGAGCGGGCTCGAATCGCGATCGGATTATGTGGTCGGCTCGCGGGCGGGCGCCCGGCCGGTCATCGTCCACTCGGTCGATGGTTACCGCGCAGACGTGAGCGTGGACATGGGCGTTGTGCGCGAGCTCGGCACCTCGACCGCGACGGTCAACGGGCGAGTGTTCACCGGTCTCGGTATCGACGTCGGCAATCCACACCTGGCGTGCGTCGAGCCGCAACTCTCTGCAACGACCCTCGCCGAGCTGGACCTGACCGTGGCGCCCGGATACGACCCTGCGCTGTTCCCGTCGGGAGTGAACGTCGAGCTGCTCACGCCGCTCGCGGACGGTGCCGTTGACATGCGCGTTTACGAGCGCGGGGTAGGCGAGACCCGCTCCTGCGGCACCGGCACCGTCGCGGCCGCGGCGGCCGCGGTTCGCTACAACGGCGGAGAACAGGACGGCAGCCAGGTCACCGTGCGGATCCCGGGCGGCGCGGTCACCGTCCGGTTCGCCGATGGGCGGGCGTTTCTGCGCGGCCCGTCGGAGCTCGTCGCGACCGGCCGGATCGACGAGCGCTGGTGGCGCGAGCTGGGCTGACGGCGCCCACCTCGAAATAACCCGATGCGGGTGCCCGCCGGCTCGTGGGACCATGGAGCCTGTATGACGAAACCAGAGAGCGCCGACTCGTTCGGCGCAGAAGAAGACGAATCGGACTGGACGGACGAACCGCAGCGCGGTGGTGTCGAGTCCATTAGAGATGGCGGGGGACGGCGCTGGTCGGTTGACCGCGATTCCTCCGATCCCACAACCGGTGACCTGCAGCTCGAGGAGCGCAGCGCACTGCGCCGCGTCGCGGGTCTGTCCACCGAGCTCACCGATGTCACCGAGGTCGAATACCGGCAGCTGCGACTGGAGCGTGTCGTCCTCGTCGGTGTGTGGACCGAGGGAACGGCCGCCCAGGTCGACGCCAGTCTCGCCGAACTCGCGGCGCTGGCCGAGACGGCCGGGTCCGAGGTGCTCGAGGGCCTGATCCAGCGGCGCGACCGGCCTGACGCCGCTACCTACATTGGCTCGGGCAAGGCCGAGGAACTGCGCGAGGTCGTGCTCTCGACCGGCGCCGACACGGTGATCTGCGACGGTGAACTGACGCCTGCCCAGCTGACAGCGCTGGAAAAGATCGTCAAGGTCAAGGTGATCGACCGCACCGCGCTGATCCTGGATATTTTTGCTCAGCACGCCACGTCCCGAGAGGGTAAGGCGCAGGTCTCGCTCGCGCAGATGGAATACATGCTCCCGCGACTGCGCGGCTGGGGTGAGTCGATGTCCCGGCAGGCCGGTGGCCGTGCGGGCTCCAACGGCGGTGTGGGCCTGCGTGGTCCGGGTGAGACCAAGATCGAGACCGACCGGCGCCGGATCCGCGAGCGGATGGCCAAGCTGCGTCGCGAGATCAAGGAGATGAAGACCGCCCGAGACACCAAACGCACACGCCGGCAGCGTAATTCGGTGCCATCTGTCGCGATTGTCGGATACACCAATGCCGGCAAATCGAGCCTGCTCAATGCGCTCACAGGAGCCGGTGTGCTGGTGCAGGACGCGCTGTTCGCGACCCTGGACCCGACCACGCGGCGCGCCGAACTGCCCGACGGCCGCGGCTTCGTGCTCACCGACACGGTCGGTTTCGTGCGGCATCTGCCCACCCAACTCGTCGAGGCATTCCGCTCGACGCTCGAGGAAGTCACCGACGCCGACCTGCTGCTGCACGTCGTGGACGGCTCGGATCCGTTCCCGGCCGGGCAGATCAAGGCCGTGCGCGAGGTGATCACCGACGTGCTGCGCGAAACCGATTCGCCCGCACCGCCGGAACTGATCGTGGTCAACAAGATCGACGCCGCCGACCCGGTGATGCTCACCGAATTGCGCGGCACGCTGCGCGGGGCCGTGTTCGTGTCCGCGCGCACCGGTGAGGGCGTCGCCGAGTTGCGCGATCGGCTCGCCGAAATGCTCGGTGGTCTCGACGTTGAGGTGAGCGTCCTGCTGCCCTACAGCCGTGGGGATCTGGTCGCCCGCATCCATTCGGACGGAACGATTCTGCAGTCCTCGCACGAGGCTGAAGGCACCGCTATGCAGGCGCGAGTGCCCAAGGCGCTTGCGTCGGCGCTGCTCGAGTACGCGCGCGGCTGAGGGTGCGCAGAATCGTTGCGGCGCTACTTGGCGCCGCTGCCGTAGCCGCATCGGCGGGGCCGGCCGTTGCCCAGCCGCCGACGACGTCCGTCGCGGGTCCGAGTGATTTCGAAGTCTATTGTCAGCCAACCGATCCCGGGCTGAACGAGCTCTCCGGTATGGCGTACCTGAACGACACACTCTACGCCATCGGGGACAGTGGCACGGATGACAAGATGGCCGAGCTCGACGCGAATTGTGCAGTGCAGCGATGGATTCCGGTTCCGGTCGATCCATACGACATCGAGGACATGTCGGCCTATGGCGACTCGATCTGGCTGTCCGACACCGGCGACAACCTCCGCCGGCGCGACACCGTCGCGTTGACTCGTCTCGACCCCTCGAGCGGGGCGGGGGAGTTGTACCGACTGACCTATCCGGATGGTCCGCACGATGCCGAGTCGCTCATTGTCGAGCCGGGCGGGCGCCCGGTGATCATCACCAAGGAGTTCTCCGGAAACTCGGGCGTCTATGTGCCCGATGCCGATACGGCTGCCGACAAGTTGCCGACCCCCGGCCCGTCCGGATTGCGCCGGGTGGGCGCGCTGAACCTCAACACCGCGGCCGGTGTTCCGGTTCCCGGTGAACTGGTGACCGGCGCCGCGCTCAGTGCCGACGGCCGGGCGGCCGCGGTGCGCACGTATTCGCAGGTGTATCTCTACCCGGTGCGCGATGGTGACGTCGCGGCCGCGCTCACCAACGAAACCCCGGTGGTGGTTACCGCGCCGAAGCAACCGCAGGGCGAGAGTGTGGAATTCACCGTGCCGGGCGATCTGATCGTCGCCTCCGAGACCGGCGGTGAGCTACGGCCGCTGCCGCCGATTCTCGTGCTGAGCGACGCCGCAAACCTGGTGGCCCCGTCCGACACAGCCGAGAACCCGATTGAGGCTCCTGGGTCCAGCGCCACCTGGTGGTGGGTGGGCGGGGCGGCAGTCCTCATCGGGCTCACGGTGCTGGGTGTCGGTGCCATCGCACGGCGACGGCGGCGCTAGCTAGCGCGTCAGGCGTCGAGGTCCTCGGCGACCAGCTTCGCGATCTTGTCCAGCGTGGCCTGATCGTCGGCAGTTACCGTGACCTCGGTGCCCACGGTCGCGCCGAGGGTCATGATCAGTAGCGCGGATCCGGCGTCGACCGGTTCGTCTCCACCGACCGAGAGGAACACCGGGACACCGGATTCGGTGACGGCGTCGGCGATGATCGCGGCGGGACGGGCGTGCAGGCCGATCGAGGATCCGACGACGACGTTGGTGCTTGGCATTGCTACTCCTTGTGTTCGTAAATGATTCGTGCGGTTGGTGCGCCGGTTGGCAAGCCTGCCGATGCGGGTCAGGCAGGCACCGCCTCGAAGTTCGCCTCCGCCTCGATCTCCTCGGTCGAGCGGCGGAACTGCTTGGCCGCCACCACGAGTGCCGCGCTGAGCACCGTGCCTGCTGTGAGTGCGACCAGGAACAACGGCCAGCTGCTCATCGCGAAGAAGACGAAGACGCCGCCGTGCGGGGCGCGCAGTTCCACGCCGAAGGTCATGATCAGCGCGCCGGCGAGGGCGCCGCCGGCCATCATCGAGGGGATGACGCGGAACGGGTCGACCGCGGCGAACGGTATGGCGCCCTCGGAGATGAACGACGCACCCAGTAGCCAGGCCGCCTTGCCGTTCTCGCGTTCGGGCTCGGCGAACAGCTTGGGCCGCAGCACCGTCGAGGCCAGTGCCATTGCGAGCGGCGGCACCATGCCGGCGCACATGACCGCAGCCATGATCTGGAACTGGGCCGGGCCGGCCGTCGCGATGTCGGCGATACCGGCGGTCGCGAACAGGTACGCGGTCTTGTTGACCGGGCCGCCGAGGTCGAAGCACATCATCAGGCCGAGGACGATGCCGAGCGCGATCGCCGAACCGCCGGACATGCTTTCCAGGCCGCTGTTCATCTGTTCGGTGAGCCAGGCCAGCGGCTTGCCGAGGACCATGTAGAGCAGCCCACCGACGATCATGCTGCCGAACAGCGGGATGATGACGACGGGCTGTAGTCCGCGTGCCCACTGCGGCAACGGGATTCGGGCGATCCAGAGGCAGGCCACACCGGCCACCAGGCCGCCGATGAGGGCGCCGATGAAGCTGGCTCCGACGGCGAGTGAGACGAGACCCGCGACGAAGCCGGGGGCGATGCCGGGGCGGTCGGCGATCGCGAACGAGATGAATCCGGCGAGCACCGGGACGGCGAGGCTCATCGCGGCTGCGCCCACGGCGAAGCTGACCGCGCCGAGGTATTGCATCAGCCCGCCCGACGGGAGATCCCAGAGACTGTTGTGCAGCGCGATGTACGCGCCATCGCTCAACGTCTCCGACGCGTCGAGTGTCGTGTTGGCGATCTCGTAACCGCCGAGCAGGAAGCCGAGCGCGATGAGCAGACCACCCGCCGCGACGAACGGAATCATGTAGCTGACGCCGGTCATCAGGGCCTGCCGGATCTGGCCACCGAGGCCGACGCCGCTCGGTGCGGTGGCGCTTGCAGCGGCCGCACCCGCGCTGCCGCCCACCCGGGCGGCACCGGGGTCGAGGCTGGCGCGTAGCGCATCGGCGATCATCGTGTCCGGCTCGTTGATCGCGCGCTTGACGCCGGAAGCCACGAGGGGCTTGCCGGCGAACCGCTCGCGCTCCTTGACGCCGACATCGGTGGCGAAGATGACCGCGTCCGCACCGGCGATGACGTCGGCTGCGAGCTTGGAACCGCCGCTGGAGCCCTGGGTTTCGACATGCACCTTCACCCCGGCACGCTCGCCGGCGGCGGTGAGGGCGTCGGCGGCCATGTAGGTGTGTGCGATACCGGTCGGGCAGGCGGTGACCGCGACGATGTTCTTCGCTGCCTCGGGCGGTGTTTCACCGACCGCCTGCGTTTCGGGTTCAACCTGTACCGGTGCCGCGGCAGCTGCTTTGGGCGCTGGGTTCAGCACGCCGTCGACCAGCGCGACCACGTCGTCCGGACGCTCCGCCGTACGCAGTGCTGAAACGAAATCGGGCTTCACAAGCGCGCGGGCGAGGCTGGAGAGCAGCTTCATGTGCTCGGCGCCGGCGCCCTCCGGTGCCGCGATAAGGAACACCAAGTCGGCGGGTCCGTCGGGCGCGCCGAAGTCGACCTTCGGTGCGAGCCGGGCGAATCCGAGCGAGGCCGCGGAAACCGCGCCGCTGCGGCAGTGCGGGATGGCGATGCCGCCCGGCAGGCCGGTGGCGGATTGCGCCTCACGGGCCATTGCCGCGCCACGTAGCGCCTCGACGTCATCGCTGCGTCCGTCGTCGGCGAGGCGCTGTGCCAAGGCCGCAATCACGGCCTCCTTGTCGTTACCCAGGTCGACGTCGAGGGTGATCGTCGCCGGACTGATGATCGCCGGCGGTGAGCCGGGTCGAGTCGTCGCGTTCGACATGTCGGTTTCCTTTGTTCTCTACCGGGTTTCGGTCGCCGGGGGTTCCCGGTAGCCGGAATCTGTGGCTGCGATGGTGTTCATCACAGGTGAGTGGGGGACAGGGCCGTGACGGTGACGGCGTTGGGATCGGTGTGGTGGGGGCTCGGTACCGCGGTGCCAGGGAGTGCCGCCGCGGCGCTGCCATAGGCGACGGCGTAGGCGAGGCGGCGCGCGGGGTCCGCGCCATCGAGGTCGGCGATCAGGTAGCCCGCCAGCGACGAGTCGCCTGCGCCGACGGTGCTGCGTGGCGTGATCGGCGGCGAGGCGGCGTACCACGCGCCCTCAGCGGTGGCGAGCACCGCGCCGGCCGAACCGAGTGTCGCGAGGATCGCGGCCGGGCCGCCCTGCTCGATCAGCGCCCGGGCGGCACGGGCCGTTGGGGCGGGATCGCCCTCGTGGGCAGCGAGTTCCAGCGCGTGGCCGTCGAGTCCGGTGAGCTGACCTAGTTCTTCGGCATTGGGCTTGATCAGATCGGGGGCGGCGGTGCCGAATCCGGCGGCGAGCGCGAGGAGTGGCGCCTCCGAGGTGTCGACCGCGATCCGCGCCGGTAGTGGGCGCAGGGTCGCGACGAGTTCGGCGTACCAGTCGTCCGGTACGCCGGGGGGCAGCGAACCGGACAGGGCGAGCCAGGACGCCGTCGCCGCCGCCTCGCGCAGGATCTCGGTGATTGCCGTGCGGCAGTCGGCCGGCAGGGTCGGCCCGAGATCATTGATCTTGGTGGTGGTGCCGTCCGGTTCCGTGATCGCGAGGTTGACCCTGGCCCTGCCGGGGCATGCCACCAGGCGATGGTTGATCTCGGCTTCGATCAGTGAGTTCGGTAGCGGATCACCGGCATTGCCGGGCAGCACCGCGGTCACGGGTACCCCGGAGGCCGTGATGGCGCGCGCGACGTTGATGCCCTTGCCGCCGGGATGCGACGTGCTCGCCACTATGCGGTGCACCTCGCCTCGGCGGAGTTGGCCACCCAGCATCACGGTCCGGTCGATGCTCGGATTCGCGGTAAGTGTGACGATCATGCGGTCACCACCTCGACGTCGGCGGCGAGCAACTCGTCGCGATCGGACGGGCGCAGGTCGGTGTCGGTGATGATCGTGTCGACCTGGGCGAGCGGGGCGAAGCTGACGAAGTCCTCGCGGCCGACCTTGCTGGAGTCGGCGAGCACGACCACCTGCCGCGCGGCGGCGACGATCGCCCGCTTGACGGCTGCCTCGTCGCTGTCGGGGGTGGAGAGCCCGTGCCGGGTGGTGATGCCATTCGTGCCGACGAAGGCGACGTCGACGCGCAGGTGGGAAAGCACGCCAAGGGCCTCGTCGCCGACGGCGGCGAGGGTGACGCCGCGGACTCGTCCGCCGAGTAGGTGCAGCCGGATCCCGCCGAATGCGCTGACCCGCGACGCGATCGGGATCGAGTTCGTCACCACCAGCAGGTCGCGGTCGGTCGGCAGGTAGAACGCGGCCCGGTCGGTGGTGGTGCCTGCGTCGATGAGGACGCTGCCCCCGGTCGGCGGCAGGTATTCCAGCGCGGCCTTGCCGATCCGATCCTTCTCCGCGGTCCGGCTCTGCTCGCGCTCCGCCGTGCCGAGCTCGATGGTGAGTGCGTTGGCGGGGATCGCGCCGCCGTGTACGCGCCGGATGAGCCCGGCCTTCTCCAGCACCGCGAAGTCGCGGCGCACCGTTTCCGTCGTGACGCCGTACAGATCCGAAAGCTGCGTGACGGCCATGCGGCCGCGCTGCGCAATCAGCGCGGCGATGGCCTGCTGGCGCTCCTCTGCGTACATGGTCCGTCCTTGTTTGTGTTGGTTTATGTTGTTTTATGCCTGTATGTGTTGCTTTGTCAAGGTTTCTGAGTAATATTCATCACAGATACACATCTAGAGCGGTGTAGATCACCCGCTCGCCAACCCGCCCGGAGGAGGGCAGATGTCGAGTTCAGTGCGAGTTCCCACGGCGAAGGCCGTGCTGACAGGTACCCCGGTGGTGCCGGGCGTGGTGGCAGCCCCAGTGGTCCGGCCGGGTGTGCGACTGCAGCCGACCATCGACAATGTGGAAATCGCCCTCGATGATCGGCCCGCCGAGTTGGATGGGTTCCGTGCGGCCGCCGCCACGGTCGCGCAGCGGCTGCGTGATCGTTCGGCACATGCCTCCGGTGCCGCCGCCGAGGTTCTTGCCGTGAATGCGGCCATGGCCGAGGATCGCGGCTGGCGCACATCGGTGGAGAAGCTGATCGGATCGGGAAGCCACGCGGTATCGGCTGCGGCCGCCGCCACCGAGCAGTTCGCCGCGATGTTCACCAAGCTCGGCGGGCTTATGGCCGAACGAGTCACCGACCTGCACGACGTGCGGGACCGGGTCGTCGCGGAACTCCTCGGTGCGCCCGAGCCCGGCGTCCCGACACCCGATGTGCCATCGGTTCTGCTCGCCGATGACCTCGCGCCGGCGGACACGGCCGGCCTCGACCCGAGCATCGTTGTCGGGCTGGCCACCACCCTCGGCGGCCCAACCAGCCATACCGCGATCATCGCCCGGCAGCTCGGGATCCCTTGTGTGGTCGCGGTTCCCGGCCTCGACAATGTCGATGCCGGGGTATTCGTGTTGCTCGACGGCACGTCCGGCGAAGTGAGTGTCGCGCCGGATCCGGCTGTCGCTGCGGCGGCGGTCGAGGAATATCGAGTGCTGGCCGAACGAAGCGCCGGCTGGGCGGGACCGGGCGCCACAGCGGACGGTCACGCCGTCGATGTGCTCGCCAACGTGCAGGACGGTGCCGGTGCCCGCGCGGCCGCAGAAACCGCCGCCGCGGGCGTCGGACTGTTCCGCACCGAGCTGTGCTTCCTCAATCGCGAGACCGAACCATCGGTGGAGGAACAGGCCCGGATCTACGGCGAGGTGCTCGCCGCGTATCCGGACGCCAAGGTGGTGCTGCGCACCCTCGATGCCGGGTCGGACAAGCCGCTCAAGTTCGCCGATCATCCCGATGAGGCCAACCCGGCCCTCGGTGTGCGTGGCATCCGGATCGCGGTCGGGAATCCCGGTTTGCTCGACCGCCAGCTCGACGCGATCGCCGCCGCGGTCGCCAGTGAGGCGAGCACGCGCAAACCGTGGGTCATGGCGCCGATGATCTCGACCCCGGCGGAGGCAGCGGCTTTCGCGGCGAAGGTCCGCAGCCGCGATCTGGTGCCGGGCGTGATGATCGAGGTGCCCGCCGCCGCGCTGCTCGCCGACCGGATCCTGGCCCACGTCGACTTCCTGTCCATCGGGACCAACGACCTCGCGCAGTACACGATGGCGGCCGACCGGATGTCGTCCGACCTCGCCGCGCTCACCGACCCGTGGCAGCCCGCGGTGCTGGCGCTCGTCGCGCAGACGGCGAAGGCCGGTGCCGCTGCGAACAAACCGGTCGGTGTCTGCGGCGAGGCCGCTGCCGATCCACTGCTCGCCTGTGTGCTTGTGGGACTCGGCATCACGTCGCTGTCGGCGGCCGCATCGGCCGTCGCCGCGGTTGGCGCCAAGCTCGCGTCGGTGACGCTCGCGGACTGCCGCACGGCTGCCGCCGCCGTGCTGGAAACCTCCGACCCGAATACGGCACGCGAAGTCGCGCGCAGGGTGCTCGGCTGATCGCCCGCAATCGCCGAAACCCGTTGTGAACGCGGGCGCATAAGCTCGGCCGGCGCCGCGTGCGCCGGATACCGTTGCCAGGCATGAGCCAACAGGGCACCAGGGGTCTGCGCTCGCGAGTTCCGCGCTGGACGCTGGCCGGCGACGGACGCTCCATACCCACCGGCGCCGTCGTTGCGCCGGACGAGCGATTGAGCTGGCCGCGCACGGTCGGCATCGGGATGCAGCATGTTGTCGCGATGTTCGGGGCCACGCTGTTGGTGCCGACGATCACCGGCTTCCCGGTCACCACGACGCTGCTGTTCTCCGGCATCGGCACGATGATCTTCCTGCTGCTCACCCGGGGCCGGATTCCGAGCTATCTGGGCTCGTCGTTCGCGTTCATCGCGCCGCTGACCGCTTCGGCCGCCGATGGCCAGGCGGCCCAGTTGGGTGCGGTCTTATGCGTCGGCGTCGTGCTCGCTGCCGTTGGCGTGATCGTCCGGCTCGCGGGCTCGCGGGTGATCGACGCGGTCATGCCGCCGGTGGTGACCGGCGCGATCGTCGCGCTCATCGGCCTCAACCTCGCACCGACCGCCGTCGCCTCGTACGAGGCGCAGCCGCTCGTCGCGACCGTGACGCTGCTCGTCATCCTGCTTGTCACTGTGCTCGGGCCGGGCCTGCTGGGCAGACTGGCGATCCTGGTCGGCGTGATCGTCGGCTGGATGTTCGCCTGGGCCGCCGGTGATCTGGCGCAGGACCGTGTGGACGCGATGCGCAGCGCTGCGTGGGTGGGGCTGCCGGAATTCAACGGTCCCACGTTCGATATCTCTGTGATCGCGCTCGCACTTCCGGTGGTCATCGTGTTGATCGCCGAGAACGTCGGGCACGTGAAGGCCGTCGCCGAAATGACCGGTCGTTCACTCGACGACGTAGCGGGGACGGCGATCTTCGCGGACGGAATTGCGACCACTTTGGCGGGCCTCGGGGGCGGCTCGGGAACAACCACTTACGCCGAGAACATCGGAGTCATGGCGGCGACCCGGGTGTACTCGACCGCGGCCTACTGGGTCGCCGCGGCGACGGCGGTCGCACTGGCCTTCTCGCCGAAGTTCGGCGCGCTGGTTTTCACCATTCCCGACGGTGTGCTCGGCGGTGCAACGCTCGTGCTGTACGGCCTGATTGGGCTGCTCGGAGTACGGATCTGGATGGATGCGCGGGTCGACTTCACCGACCCCGTGAACCTGACGGTCGCGGCGGCCGCGTTGGTTGCCGGGATCGGTGATCTGACGCTGTCCATCGGCAGCGTCGAACTGGGCGGCATCGCGTGGGGTTCGATCGGCATCCTGGTCGGCTATCCGGTCATGCGGCGGCTCGCTCGGATGCGCGGAGACTAGCCATTTGCGCCACCGTTGTGGCACCCTTTCCGGGTGCCGAAGTGAACCGGGATTCGCATTTGCAGTACCGTATGAGGCATTCTTTAGGTGTCAGCGATCACGATTGAGGAGCACAGGTGGAGCGCACCATTTTCGAACCCGAACACGATTTGTTCCGGGAGTCGTACCGCAAGTTTCTCGACCAGTACGTAGCGCCGAACCACGCCAAGTGGGAAGAGCAGCACATCGTCGATCGCGACGTCTGGATCGAAGCAGGTAAGCAGGGATTCCTCGGCATGGACGTGCCGGAGGAGTTCGGCGGCGGCGGCGTGAAGGACTTCCGCTACAACGCGGTCGTCACCGAAGAGTCCACCGCGGGCGGCTACAGCGGCCTCGGCTTCGTGCTGCAGAACGACGTCATCTCGCCGTACCTGAACGAGCTGTCCACCGATGAGCAGAAGCAGCGCTGGCTGCCCGGCTTCGCCTCCGGCGAGATCATCACCGCCATCGCGATGACCGAGCCCGGCACCGGTAGCGACCTGCAGGGCATCAAGACCCGCGCGGTCCGCGACGGCAGCGACTGGGTGCTCAACGGCAACAAGACCTTCATCACCAACGGCATCAACTCCGACCTGGTGATCGTCGTCGCGCAGACCGACCCGGAGAAGGGCGCACAGGGCTTCAGCCTGCTGGTTGTCGAGCGCGGCATGAAGGGCTTCGAGCGCGGCCGCAACCTGGACAAGATCGGCATGCCGGCCCAGGACACCGCCGAGCTGAACTTCGACAACGTGCGCATCCCGGCCGAGAACCTCCTCGGCCAGGAGGGCATGGGCTTCATCCACCTGATGCAGAACCTGCCGCAGGAGCGCCTGTCCATCGCCGTCGGTGCCGCCGCTGGCATGGAGCGGGTCCTCGAGCAGACCAAGCAGTACGTGCGCGATCGCCACGCCTTCGGCAAGCCGATCGGTGCGCTGCAGAACACCCGCTTCGAGCTCGCCGAGCTTGCCACCAAGGCCACCGCGGTGCGCGTGTTCGTGGACAAGTGCATCGAGCTGCTCAACGAGAACAAGCTCAGCGTGCAGGAAGCCGCGATGGTCAAGTGGTGGAGCACCGAGGAGAACCTCTCGCTCATCAACCGCTGCCTGCAGCTGCACGGTGGCTACGGCTACATGAAGGAATACCCGATCGCGAAGGCGTACATGGACGCCCGCATCACCACGATCTTCGGTGGCACCACCGAGATCATGAAGGAGATCATCGGCCGTGGGCTGAACTTGGCCTGACGGCCGGGAGGGCCTGAACCTGGCCTGATCACCGATCGAAACGAGGAACCCCGGGACAGCGACGCTGTCCCGGGGTTCTCGTTTTGTGGCGACCGATCGCATCGCGGCCGGTCGCGCCGATTCACGTTCAGATCTTGCGGATAACCGTGACGACCTTGCCGAGGACCGCGGCATCGTCACCGGGGATCGGCTCGAACAGCGGGTTGTGCGGCAGCAGCCAGACGTGCCTGCCGTCGTTCTTGAAGGTCTTCACGGTGGCCTCGCCGTCGATCATCGCCGCGACGATATCGCCGTTGTCGGCGACGTTCTGCTGGCGCACCACGACCCAGTCGCCGTCGCAGATCGCGGCATCGATCATCGACTCACCGACGACCTTCAGCAGGAACAGCGAACCCTCGCCGACCAGCTCGCGCGGCAGCGGAAAGACGTCCTCGACGGCCTGTTCGGCCAAGATCGGGCCGCCGGCCGCGATCCGGCCCAGCACCGGCACGTAGGTGGGCGAGGGGAGCTGCTCGGTGTCGACGGCCTTGCCCGCGTCCTGCGGGCCGACAACCATGTCCTCGAGCCCGCGCACGTCCACCGCGCGGGGGCGGTTCGGATCACGGCGCAGGTAGCCCTTGCGTTCGAGCGTCCGCAGCTGGTGCGCAACCGAGGAGGTGGAGGTGAGGCCGACCGCGTCGCCGATCTCGCGGATGCTCGGGGGATAGCCACGCTCCACGACGGAGGCGCGGATTACCTCGAGTACCTTGCGCTGGCGGTCGGTCAGACCTGCGGCGATATCGGGGCCGTCGCTGCCCTGCTCCTTCATCTCCGAACACCCTCCATCGCGATCCCCTCACTGCTCGACCAGGCAAACGTTCGCCCTCGAACTTAGCCTCGGAAACACACTCTTTCAAACATTTGTTCGAGAGTGTCGCGATTTTGTCGGTGCCGCGTGGTAGAAATTCGAACATCCGTTCATCGAACGCATGATCGAACGCCGTGCGACAGCCCGCGGAGAGGGGAAAGTCCATGAGCACCACGAGCACACACTTCATGAGCGCAATCGAGGCGCGGTCCACCGGCCGTCGCCCCCAGGAATCCGATGCGTGCGGCCGAGTCCTCGCACCCGCCCGAGCGCCGCGGCCCGTGGCGCGCCGCCGCCCGGCGGGGCGGCCGGTCGCGTACGGCACCCGCCCTGCCGTCGTGCACCGTGGCGCTCACCCGCTCGCGGCGGGCTCGCGGCACAGCGGCGACGGCCAGGAAATCGGCATCACCGGGTTGATCGCTGCCGCATTGGCGACCTTCCTCGTGATGGCGGCGCTTTTCGGCCTCGCACACCTGCGGGCGGGGACGCCGGCCGCCGCGCCGGCCAACACGACGGTCGTCGCTGTCCGCGACGGCGAAACCCTGTCCGATATCGCGAGCAGGATCGCGCCCGAGGCCGGAGTGGGCGCGGTTATCGATCGGATCGTCAATCTCAACGACATGACCGACGCGGGCGTGCGGCCCGGGCAACTGCTCGTGGTTCCCGCTTCAGGCCAGTGATCCCACTGCGTGGGTCGGCACCGCTGGCCTACGCCGGATCTGCGCTGGTCCCGCTGACGCCGTGTGCTCCGGCGCGACGGGTATCCTCGGATGCTGTTGGCGAGACCTCGCCAAGCGGCCGTGTCGATCTCGCGCTTCTCGGACGCGACGTGCGTTGGATTGGGTTGGCGTCGAATGCGCGAGTCGGCCAACGACCGCTCGGCATCGACGAAGGAACTGACATGCACTGCCCGTTCTGCCGGCACCCCGATTCCCGAGTGGTCGATTCCCGCGAGGCGGACGAGGGCACGGCCATTCGCCGGCGGCGTTCGTGTCCGGAGTGTGGACGCCGCTTCACCACGGTGGAGACGGCCGTACTTGCGGTCGTCAAGCGCAGCGGCGTCACCGAACCGTTCAGCCGCGAGAAGGTGATTCGCGGTGTTCGCCGCGCATGCCAGGGCCGCGAGGTGGACAACGACGCGCTGAACCTGCTTGCTCAGCAGGTGGAGGACTCGGTCCGCGCCTCCGGGTCGGCGGAAGTGCCGAGTCACGAAGTCGGTCTGGCGATCCTGGGACCGCTGCGCGACCTCGACGAGGTGGCGTACCTGCGATTCGCGTCCGTATATCGGTCTTTCACCTCGGCCGACGATTTCGAGCGCGAGATCGAGGACATGCGCGCCCGCCGCGAAGCCGCAGCCGCCGAATAGCGCGCACCAGCACACTCGACGTTGAGGACGAGCCCTGCCGGGCTCGTCCTTTCGCGTTAGTGCAGCGGAGCGGTCCGCGTGAGGTGCAGTGCCGCGCGCCAAACGGGTGCAAACCTTGTTCCCGGGGCCGAAGTTCGCACTCGTGAGCACAATTTGCACCCGTGAAGCACCCCGAATGGGTGCGAACCTTGTTCCCGGAGCCGAGGATTTACGCCCGGTTCGCCGCAGCTATCGCCTTCTCGATTCGCTTCTCCGACACCGGCATCGGTGTGCCGAGTCGCTGGGCGAACAGGCTGATGCGCAGTTCCTCGATGAGCCAGGAGATAGCGACCACGTCCGACGCGGACTTTCGGTGCGACGGCAGTCCCGCGAGTAGGCGGTCGTATTGCGCGTACACGCGGTCGAGCACGGCCATTCCGGCTCGGTCGCGCGCGGCGCTCGACGGGAGCGCCTGCACGCGTGCGAGCGCGCCTTCGAGGTACCGCGGCAGTTCGCGCAACCGAGCGGCGCCGAGTTCGGCGACGAACCCGTCGAAGACGAGGTTGGCCAGCTGATCACGGACGTCGTCGGCGATATCGGCTGGTGCGGCTTCGAGTTCGGAGCGGACCTCGGTCGCTATCCGCAACGCGGGGAGGACCAGGCGCACGATCTCGCTGACCCGCGCGGCGAGCCGTGGCCGGACCGTTGCCAGGAGGGCATCGAAGCGTTCGGGCGTCCGCACCTCGCCTGCGGCCGAGACAAATTCGTCGATCGCGCACACCCGGCAATCGGCCACGAGGGCATCGAGGCTGGCGTACGGGCTCTGGCTCAGCGCAAGCCGGTCCGCGGTCCCGACGCCGGCGATCGCGGCCTTTGTCGAGGTATCGACCGCGCGCAGGATCAGTTCGCGCACGCCGCTGCGCATCGCCGAGGCCTGCTCGCGCGGCGTACTCAGCACCCGCACGGCCACACCGCCGTTCTCCGACACCAGCGCGGGGTAGCCCGTGATCGACTGCCCGCCGATGGATTCGGTGACGGTCGGCTCGAGCGTGCCCAGCGTCTCGCTGGTCCACACGGTTGCGGCAGCGCGTTCGGTTGTTGCAGTCGCCGCGGCCACCGCGGCATTGGTTTGGCGGGCGAACCGCGATTTCAGATCCGCGAGGCGCTTACTCGTGCCGAGCACCTCGCCCTTGTCGCCGAGCGCGGCGAAGGTCATTCGCAGGTGGGTCGGCAGTGCGGACACGTCGAAGTCGGTGGGCGTCATAGGGGCGCCGCCGAGCCGGGTCAGTTCGCGGGCCAGTCCGATCGTCAGCGGCTCGGTGCGCGGGGACAGCCCGGCCAGCGCCGCCCGGGCGAAATCGGGTGCGGGAACCACATTGCGGCGCAGTTGCTTCGGCAGCGACTTCACCAGCGCGACCGCAAGCTCCTCGCGCAAACCCGGGACCAGCCAGTCGAATCCGACATCGCGCACGTGGGCGAGCTGGGCGACCGGGATGCGCGCGGTCACACCATCATCCTCGGCGCCGGGCTCGAAGTTGTAGGCGAGCCCGAACTGCAGTTCGCCCTGCCGCCACGCATCCGGATAGTCGCCATCGAGGACTGCTGCGGCGTCGCGGTTCACCACGGTGTCCGGGGTGAAGTCCAGTAGATCGGGTTGCTTGCGTCGCGTGACCTTCCACCACGAGTCGAAATGCCTGGCCGACACGGCTTCCGGGCCGACTCGTTTGTCATAGAAGTCGAACAGCGTTTCGTCGTCGACCAGGATGTCGCGGCGACGTGCACGGCTCTCCAGCTCCGACACGTCCTCCATGAGCGCGCGATTGCGGTGGAAGAAGTGGTGATTGGTGTGCCACTCGCCCTGCACGAGCGCGTGCCGGATGAAGAGCTCGCGCGACTGCTCCTCGTCGACGCCGGAGAAGGGGATGAGCCGCCGCGCGACGATCGGAACCCCGTACAGCGTCACTCGCTCGTAGGCCATTGCCGCGCCGCGCTTCTCAGACCAGTGCGGTTCGGAGTACGTGCGTTTGAGCAGGTGCGGTGCGAGCGCTTCGGCCCACTCCGGTTCGATCCGGCCGACCATGCGGCCCCACAGCCGCGAGGTCTCCACGAGCTCGGCTGCCATGACCCACTTCGGAGGCTTGCGGGCCAGGCTGGAGCCGGGGAAGATCGCGAACTTCGCGCCCCGGGCGCCGAGGTATTCGCGTGCGCCGCGTGGGCGGCCCTCGCCCTTGCGCGGATCTCCCTTCGCGTCGCTTCGCTCGCGCTCGTCGAGCTGTCCGATATGCGACAACATGCCTGCCAGCAGCGCGCGGTGCACCGAGTTCTCGTCGGCGGCAGTCTCGTTCACCGTCCAGCCGAGCCCGCGGGTGATTGTGCGCAACTGGCCGTGCAGGTCCTGCCACTCCCTGATGCGCAACCAGTGCAGGAACTCCGTCCGACACATCTTGCGGAACTGATTGGACGACAGCGCGTTCCGCTGCTCGCGCAGGTACTCCCACAGCTTCAGGTACGCGAGGAAGTCGGACCCGGGCACGTTGAAGCGGGCATGCGACGTGTCGGCGGCCTGCTGCTGATCCGCCGGGCGCTCACGCACGTCCTGAATGGACAGGGCCGCCACAATCACCAGCGTTTCGCGTAAACACCCACTGCGGTGCCCCTCCACCAGCATGCGCGCCATCCGCGGGTCGACCGGCAGTTGAGCCAGGTCCCGGCCGGTGGGGGTCAGGGTGGGCGCGCCGAGCGCCGGGGCGACGCTGATGGCATTGAGTTCCTCGAGCAGGGCGATGCCGTCGCGGATGCTGCGCTTGTCGGGCGCCTCCACGAACGGGAAGCTCTCGATGTCGCCGAGTCCGAGTGCGGTCATCTGCAGGATCACCGCGGCGAGGTTGGTCCGCAGGATCTCGGGTTCGGTGAACGCGGGCCGCGCCTCGAAGTCTTCCTCGGAGTAAAGCCGGATGCAGATACCGTCCGCGACACGCCCGCAGCGGCCCGCGCGCTGCCGGGCCGAGGCCTGCGACACGGGTTCGATCGGGAGTCGCTGCACCTTTGTGCGTACGGAGTATCGCGATATGCGTGCGGTGCCCGGATCGACGACATAGCGGATGCCCGGCACCGTGAGCGAGGTCTCGGCGACGTTGGTGGACAGCACGACTCGCCGTCCAGTGTGCGACTCGAAGACCTTGTGCTGCTCGGCGGCCGACAGTCGCGCGTACAGCGGCACGATCTCGGTCCGCGGCAGCCGGAGGTCGCGAAGGGCATCCGCGGTATCGCGGATCTCCCGCTCGCCGGACAGGAACACCAGGATGTCGCCGTCGCCCTCGGCGCACAGCTCCATGACGGCCTCGCCGACGGCTTCGACCGGATCCCGGTCGAGCAGCTGGTCGCCAACCTCGACGGTGAGCGGCTGATAGCGAACCTCGACGGGGTACGACCGCCCGGAAACCTCGACAATCGGCGCCGGTTCGTCGCCGATTGCGAAATGCCGTGCGAAGAGCTCGGGGTCGATGGTTGCCGAGGTGATGATCACCTTCAGGTCGGGCCGGCGGGGGAGCAGTTCGCGCAGGTACCCGAGCAGGAAGTCGATGTTGAGGCTGCGCTCGTGCGCCTCGTCGATGATGATCGTGTCGTATCCGCGGAGCAGCCGGTCGCGCTGGATCTCGGCGAGCAGGATGCCGTCGGTCATGAGCTTGACCAGAGTGTTGGGTGACGCCTGGTCGGTGAACCGGACCGTGTAGCCGACAACGTCCCCGAGTTCGGTGCCCAACTCCTCGGCAATGCGTTCCGCGACCGTGCGCGCCGCGAGGCGCCGGGGCTGCGTGTGCCCGATCATGCCGCGGATGCCGCGGCCGAGTTCGAGGCAGATCTTCGGGATCTGCGTGGTCTTGCCGGACCCGGTCTCGCCGGCGACGATCACGACTTGATGCTCGGCGATCGCCTTTGCGATATCGGCACGCCGAGCAGTTACGGGCAGTGCCTCGGGGTAGACGATCTTGGGGACGCTGGCCGCCCGCGCCGCCATTCGTTCGCGGGCCCGGTCGATTTCACCGGCGATTGCCCGCAGCGCTTTGTCGTCGCGCGCTTTCTCGAGCCGACGGCGAAGCCGGTGCGCATCCTTGTCGGAAACCTCGGCCAATGCCGATCGCAGGGCGCGTCGGTTCGGGCCGGTCGGCGCCGCAGAGCTGGAAGACATCTCGTTTGTCAGCCTAGCGTGCGTATTCGAGGGCCCTACGATGGCGCATAGCCAGCAATCCGTGATGGGAGCAGCAATGGGTGCGTTGTGGCATGGTTTCGCCGATATGGGCGCTGTCGAGCGAGACGGCGCGTTCGTAATCGAACGTGGTGAGGGTGTCTACATCTGGGACACCGCCGGCACGCGCTACATCGATGCGACGGCGGGACTGTGGTTCGCCAATGTCGGGCACGGGCGGCGCGAGATCGCCGATGCGGTCGCCGGTCAGTTGTCCGCGCTCGCGCACTACTCGAACTTCGGTGACCTGGCCTCGACCGCGACGGTCGGGCTCGCCGAGCGGCTCGCGGCGATCGCCCCCGAACCCGGCAGCAAGATCTTCTTCACCTCGGGTGGGTCCGACTCGGTCGAGACCGCGGCGAAACTCGCCCGCCGGTACTGGCACGAGCTCGGTCGCTCGAGTAAGCGCGTCGTCGTGGGTAGGCAGAAGGCTTATCACGGCATGCACGTTGCCGGAACCGCACTGTCCGGCCTGGCACCGAACCGGGAGGGCCACGGCGAGCTGATGGCAGACGCACGCTCGGTCGACTGGGACGACGCGAAAAGCCTGCTTGTGCTGATCGAGGAGATCGGTGCCGAATCGATCGCGGCGTTCTTCTGCGAGCCCATCATCGGCGCGGGCGGCGTCTACCTGCCGCCGGAGGGCTACCTCGAAGAGGTGCGCAAGATCTGCCGCGAGCACGACATCCTTTTCGTCGTCGACGAGGTGGTGACCGGGTTCGGCAGGATCGGCGGAAGCTGGTTCGCGGCAACGCGATTGGGTCTAGAACCCGATATTGTCACCACCGCGAAGGGGCTGACTTCGGGCTACGTGCCGATGGGTGCTGTGTTCATCTCACCGGTGATCGCCGAACCGTTCTTCTCGGGTGGCACCTGGTGGCGGCACGGCTACACCTACGGCGGGCATGCCGGTGCTGCCGCGGCGGCAATGGCGAACCTCGACATCATCGAGCGGGAAGGCCTGCTTGCAGAGTCGAAGCGGCTCGAGGCGACGCTGCACGCCGAGTTGGCGCCGCTCGCAGAGCTGCCCGCTGTGGCGGAGGTGCGCAGCGGTTTTGGAGCCGTCGCGGCGGTGCAGCTCGCCGATCCCGCCGACGCGCTCCAGGTGGTGCGGCGAATACGGGCACACGGTGTGTCGACCCGTGCGGCCGGGCAAGGCGCGCTGCAGTTCTCGCCCGCGTTCGTGATGACCGATGAGCAGGTCGCCGCGATGGCGGAGGCGACGCGTGCGGCGCTCACCTGACCAGAAGGATGCTGGGGATCAGGGCTTCTTCGCGCGGTCGTAGCGCTCGTGCAGGCGCTCGCGGACCTCGTCCGGGGTATAGGCGCGGCGCTGCCGCTCGGAACGGACAACCATTGCACCGGTTGCCGCAACACCGACCAGCCCGGCGATACCGGCCAGCTTCCATGCCGTCGAGCGCGTGAATCGCATACCGTCCAGATTGGCATATAACCCTCCGTGTGAGGGTTGCACATGAGCTTTAGGGTGAGGGCATGTCGAGCTCCATAGTCAGTCTCGGTGCCGCGGTGGACAACGCCCGCACCGGCGACATCTGGATCTTCCGCGGCACATCGGGGCCGGACCGAGCGATCCAGACCTTGACCAACAGCCCCGTCAATCACGTCGGGATGGCCGTTGTTCTCGACGACCTGCCGCCGCTGATGTGGCATGCAGAGCTGGGAAAGTCGCTGCAGGACATGTGGACCGGCAAATTCCAGCGGGGCGTGCAGCTGCACGACCTGCGGCAGTCCGTTCAGGTCTGGTACGGACGTTACGGCCAGCGTGGCTGGGTGCGGCAGTTGAGCCCGCTGGTCACACCCGAGCAGGAGGACGCGGTGCTGCGCACGATCGCGCGCATGGACGGCACGCCGTTCCCGTCGACGGCGCGCGTGACCGGACGCTGGTTCGCGGGTCGGGTGCCCAGGCCCAAACGGCGGGAACCGAGTCCTGAGCTCGAGGTGGCCTATTGCGCCGAAGTGGTCGGTTCGACCTACGAGGCAATGGGTCTGATGCGCAAAGAGCGCCGGTCGAACTGGTACGACCCCGGAAAGTTCTGGAGCGGTGATCATCTGGGGCTTGCGGACGGGTTCACGCTCGGCGACGAGATCGAGGTCGAGCTAACGGACGCTGAGATTGAGGCTGGGAAAAACCACTGACCCGAACATGCGAAAGGGCCCCGAGTCGCAAGCGACTCGGGGCCCTTTCATTTGGAACTTCTAGTGGCTCTTCTCGGAACCGTTGCCGGAGGAACCGTTGGTGTCGAATCCGTGCACGCGGTCCTGGTAGGCCTGCAGCACTGCGAGCTGCTGGTGCTCGGCAGCGTGCTCGGCAGCGGCGAGGGCATCGCTTTCGCTGACCGGGTCCGGGGTTAAGAAGCTGCCGGAGCCGGGCTGGCCGGCCGAACCGAGCTTGTTCATCCTCTTCGGGATCGCTGCGCCCTGGTACTCCAGCGGGAGCGGGTGGCCATGATCGTCGACCGGGCCGAGCGGCTGGTGAACCTCGATGTACTCACCGTGCGGTAGACGCTTGATCACGCCGGTCTCGATGCCGTGCTCGAGCACCGCGCGGTCCGCCCGCTGCAGGCCGAGGGCCCAGCGGTAGGCCACGTAGTACGCGATCGGGGGAACGATCAGCAGACCGATACGTCCCATCCAGGTGGTCGCGTTCAGCGAGATGTCGAACTTCAGGGCGACGATGTCGTTGACACACGAGAGCGTGAGCACCAGGTAGAAGCCGATGGCCATCGCACCGATGCCGGTACGGACCGGCACGTCGCGCGGACGCTGCAGCAGGTTGTGGTGAGCATCGTCCTTGGTCAGACGCTTCTCGATCCACGGGTAGGCGATCAGCACCGTGAACACCAGACCCATGATCAGCGCGACCCAGAACACAGCTGGGATCATGTAGCGGCCGAAGTGCAGCTCCCACGCCGGCATCAGGCGGGCCATGCCGTCGGTCCACATCATGTAGAAGTCGGGCTGCGAACCGGCCGAGACCTGCGATGGGTTGTACGGACCGAGGTTCCACACGGGGTTGATCTGCAGCAGACCACCCATCAGGGCGACAAGACCGGTCACCATGGCGAAGAAAGCGCCACCCTTGGCCGCGAAAATCGGCATGATCCGGATTCCCACGACGTTCTGTTCCGTGCGGCCGGGGCCGGGGAACTGGGTGTGCTTCTGGTACCACACCAGCGCGAGGTGCGCCGCGATCAGCGCGAGGATGATGCCCGGGAACAGCAGGATATGGGCAACGTACAGGCGCGGAATGATGATGTCGCCGGGGAAGTCACCGCCGAAGATCAGCCAGTGCATCCAGGTGCCGATGAGCGGGATGCCCATCGTGATACCGCCGAACGCGGCGCGAAGGCCGGTGCCCGAGAGCAGATCGTCCGGGAGCGAGTAACCGAAGAAGCCTTCGAACATCGCCAGGATGAGCAGCAAGCAGCCGATCACCCAGTTGGCCTCGCGCGGCCGGCGGAACGCGCCGGTGAAGAAGATGCGCAGCAGGTGGACGATGATCGCGGCTGCGAAAAGCAGCGCGGCCCAGTGATGGACCTGGCGGACGAACAGACCGCCGCGGACCTCGAAGGAGATGTCGAGGGTCGTGGCGTAGGCCTGCGACATGTGCACGCCGCGCAGCGGCTGGTAGACGCCGTCGTAGACGACCTCCTGCATGGAGGGGTCGAAGAACAGCGTCAGGTACACACCCGACAGAAGGAGAATGAGGAAGGCGTAGAGCGCGACCTCGCCGAGCAGGAATGACCAGTGCGTCGGGAAAACCTTGTTGATCTGGCGCTTCACGCCCGCCGCCAAGTGGTAGCGGGAGTCGATCGCCTGGGCCTGTCCGGCCCCAATGGTGGCTAGCTTGCTCATTTATGCGCTCCCAGCGTCGGAGGGAACATGAACGCCGGCCGGACGCTCCCAATATGCCGGGCCGAGGGGTTCGATGAAATCGCCATTGGCGACGAGGTAGCCCTCTTCATTCACTGTAATCGGCAGCTGCGGCAGCGCACGGGCTGCCGGACCGAAGATCGGCTTGGCGTACTCGAGCGCGTCGAACTGCGACTGGTGGCACGGGCAGAGAATCCGGTTGGTCTGCTGTTCGAACAGCGACGTCGGGCAGCCCAGGTGGGTGCAGATCTTCGAGTAGGCGAAGTAATCGCCGTAATTGAAGCTCTCCTGGCCCTTGCGCTTGATGACCTTGGCGGTGTCTTCGGTACGCAGACGAATCAGCATGACCGCGTTGCGGACTCCTCGCAGCGCCTCGAACAGCGCTTCCTCATTGCCGCGATCGGACTCGCGGAACGGGAAGACGGTCTCCATGGCGCCGGCGTCGAGATCCTCCGGACGCACCAGGACGACGTCGTGAGGACGGCCGGTGTCGCGGCGGATGTAAATGGTCTCGCCCGGGTAGTTCGGCGTCCAGCCGGACACCCACAGCGGCGACTTGTCGCCCTCGGCCCACGGGTTCTTGATCATGCCGCCGATGAACGGCAGGATCGCGCCGACACCGAGCAGGCCGACGCCGACACCTGCGGAGCGGGTGATCAGCTTGCGACGGCCGATGGTCGTTGTTTCGCCCGCATCCGCCATGATCGCGACCATGGTGCGGCGGTCGACCTCGGACGACTGGCCATCGTGGCGGTCCTGGATGGACAGCTCTTCGGGAATGAACTTCTTGGTGAGCTGCACCATGCCGATGCCGAACGCCAGGACCGCGAGGCCAAGGGTCAGACCGTAGAGCGGGGTCGCGAGCGAGTAGGCGAAGTTGCCGTCGTCGCCCTCGCCCTTGTACTCCCAGGGCCAGAAGAGGTAAATCCCGATGAAGGCGACCGACGACAGCCCGGCGAGACCGAGCCAAGCCGCCACGTGACGCTCCGCGCGCTTCTCGGCGCGGGTCCCCTCGACCGCCCAGCGGTTACGGCGGAACGCGATGTCGACGCCGTCGAGCTCGGTACCGAGCTCGACCAGCTCGTCGCGGCTCATCGCGTCGAGTTCGGCGTCCGTGTAGTCCTTCTTGGGGGTATCCCCGCCACTCATGACCTTGCTCCGATCCACATAGCCGCGCCGACGACGGCGACGATGCCGACTGCCCACATGGCCAGGCCCTCAGTGGCCGGGCCGAACCCGCCGAGCCCCCAGCCGCCCTGCGGCAACGTCTCGGTCGCGTCCTTCACGTAGGCGATGATGTCGCCCTTCTCCTCCGGGCTGAGCTGGCGATCGGAGAACTTCGGCATGTTCTGCGGGCCGGTCAGCATCGCGGTGAGGATCTGCTGCTCGTTGGCGGCGCCAAGCGGCGGCGCGTACTTACCGGAGGACAGCGCGCCGCCCTTACCGGTGAAGTTGTGGCACGACGCGCAGTTCAGGCGGAACAGCTCGCTGCCACGGCCGATGTCATTGCCACGCAGGGAGGCCTGGGCGATTTCGCCGTTCTCCTCGCGGACCACGACGGGGCCGCCGCCGTTGGCCTGCACGTAGGCGCCGAGGGCGTCGGTCTGCTCGGAGGTGAACTTCGGGTCCTTGCGCTCGGCCTGGGCCTCGTTGCGCACGGCCGGCATACGGCCGGTGGACACCTGGAAGTACACCGCGGCCTCGCCGACACCGATCAGGCTCGGGCCGCGATCCTGCACACCCTGCAGGTTCGCACCGTGGCACGTGATGCACGACGTGTCGTACAGCTGCTGACCCTCGCGGATCAGCGCAGCGTCGTCATCATGCGCGGTCGCGACCTGCGGGGACGGCGTCAACGCCGCCGCGAGCAGTCCGGCACCGACCAAGCCCACCATGAGCGCAAGTGCACCGGCGACGCGCCGGCGGATTTTGCGCTGCCGGCGCAGCTTTCGCGCGGTCGCCGCGGACGGGGCGTCCGGTGCGGATGCGGATGGGGGAGATGAACTCATCTGTATCCCTCTTTGTTAGGACCGACTCTGATCTGGACCGACCGTTGGGCTAGCGGACGAAGTAGATCGTTCCGAACAGGGCGATCCACACGATGTCGACGAAGTGCCAGTAATACGAGACGACGATCGCCGCGGTGGCCTGTGCGGGCGTGAACTTACTGAGCTTGGTACGTACGAGCAGGAAGACGAACGCGATCAGACCGCCGATGACGTGGAGGCCGTGGAAGCCGGTGGTGATGTAGAACACCGAGCCGTACACGCTGGTCGAGATCGAGGTGCCCTCGTGCACGAGGTTGTAGTACTCGTACGCCTGACCGAGCACGAAGAAGGTGCCCATGATCAGGGTGACCACGTACCAGCGGCGCAGGCCGAAGACGTCACCCTTCTCGGCTGCGAACACACCCATCTGGCACGTGAAGGACGACGCGATGAGAATGGCCGTCACCGGCACCGCGAGCTTCATGTTGAGCTCGGTCGGCTCCGGCGGCCAATTGCCGTCTGCCTGGGCCCGAGCGGTGAAGTACATCGCGAACAAACCCGCGAAGAACATCAACTCGCTCGACAGCCAGACAATGGTCCCGACACTGACCATGTTGGGTCGGTTCAGCGAGTGCACACGCTGGGTGATTGCCGATCCTGGAGTCCCTACTGCCGTCGTCACAGACGCAAGTATGACCCTTCGTAGTACCGAAGGCTAAGCCGGGTACGAAAGTCGCTGGCCGATGTCGTGTCTCGGGCCCGTTGTGGCCGGTAAATGGCCTCTCCGGGCGGCGAGAAAGTTCTCCCTCGATGGTGCATGAAAGGGTGAGCGGCATGAGTTCCGGCCCCGGTTGGCTTGCCCGTCTGTTGCGCCGCGGGGGGCGTGAAGCCCCGCTCGACCCGGATCGGGCGGACCTCGTCGTGGTCGCGGAGTGCTGCGATGACGTCGAGGCGGCCTCGACCACGCTGGAACGGGCATCTGCCACGATGCCGGCCTGGCGTGCGGACCAACCGGCCGTGCTGCGCCACCACCTGCGTGTTCCCGCTGGACGGGTCGAGGCGGTCGTCGATATCGCCGCCCAGGACGGCTATATCGCCAGGGTCGCCGCGGAAGCAGACGGCGTGGTGGACGTCGATCTGTACCGCGTGCAGGTGCTCGATGCGCTGCATTGCTCGCAGGAACGGTCCCGCATGGCCGGATTGGCGCAGCGGCATGAGGGAGATGTCCTCGGTTGGGATGCGCTGCAGCCGGAGAGCTGAGTCCTCGCGCCCACTTTTCGCGGGTTCGCGCGGAATCCCGTGCCGACGGTCCAAAAGTGGGCGCTGACGACCGGGCTATGCAGTACAGCCGCAATCAATCCCGGTGGCTAAGCTTCGCGGAATGAGCGCAGGACAGAACGGAATCGAGCGCAGCTGGCCGCTGGTGCTCGGCGCCCTCGCCGATCGCCAGGACCTCACCGCCGACGACACGGCGTGGGCGATGGACGAGATCATGTCCGACAACGCCACGGCCGCACAGATCGCCGCGTTCGGCGTCGCGCTGAAGATGAAGGGCCCGACCTCGGCCGAACTGACTGGTCTGGCCGCTTCGATGCTCGCGCACGGGCGCAAGGTCGACCTCGACATCCCTGCGGTCGACATCGTCGGTACCGGCGGTGACCGGTCCGGCACGGTCAATATCTCCACGATGTCCTCGATCGTCGTCGCGGCGGCCGGTGTGCCGGTGATCAAGCACGGCAATCGCGCTGCCTCTTCCAAGAGCGGCGGCGCGGACGTGCTCGAGGCGCTCGGCGTGCACCTCAATGTCGGCCCGGCCTCGGTGGCCCGCTGCGTGCGGGAGGTGGGGATCGGCTTCTGTTTCGCGCCCGTCTTCCACCCCGCGTTCCGGTTCACGGCCGCGCCGCGCAAGGAAATCGGCATCCCGACCGCGTTCAACGTGCTCGGCCCGCTCACCAACCCGGCCCAGCCCGGCGCCGGCCTGGTCGGGTGCGCCTTCGCCGACCTGGCCCCGGTCATCGCCGGCGTGCTGGCCGAGCGTGGCAGCAATGCGCTGGTGGTTCGCGGCAACGACGGGCTCGACGAAATCACCACGTCGGCGACCACCGATGTGCACGTGGTCGCCGGTGGCCGGGTACGCAACGTGACGCTCGATCCGGTCGATCTCGGTATTCAGCGCGTGCCGCTCGATGCGTTGCGTGGCGGTGACGCCAAATTCAACGCAGAGGTCGCCCACCGGTTCCTCGCCGGGGAACCCGGCGCGGTGCGTGATGCGGTGCTGCTGAACTCGGCCGCCGCGTTGGTTGCCTTCGAGGGGCCCGGCGAGGACCTCAACGGACAGCTCGCGCGTGGAATCGAGCGCGCCGCAGCCGCGGTGGACAGCGGCGATGCCGCTGCGCTCCTGACCAAGTGGGCGGCGCTGACCGCCGAACTCGGGCCGGATTAACAGCCGCGGCTACTCGCCGATGGAGAACGCGCCCTCTACATCAGCGCGCGAATACGCCTTGAACGCGATGTGGGTGGTGGTCGCGAGTACGCCGGTGACCTTGTTGATCCCGCCGGTGACGACGCCGGCGATTTCCTCGTGGTCGCGGCACCGCACGATCGCGATCAGGTCGATATCGCCTGCGCAGGAATAGACTTCGCCCACGCCGGGGGTGTCCGCGACCGCCTGCGCGGTCTCCGCAATGAGGTTGGCCTCGGCGTTGATCAGGACGATGGCGGTGATCATGGTGCTCCTCGGCAGTCGCGTTCGCGGGGTCGGGAACAGCCTATTGGTCCACGGCGGCGAGCCGCCCCGGTTACACCGTGTAGCGACGCTCCGATTGCACCGCTTCCTCGGCGAGCCCGGACCAATCGAGCCAGCGTCCGGCGCCGTGGGCCGGTTCGAGATAGCCGTCGCTGGTCGAGACGATCCGGGCGCCGGGCGCCTCGAGCCAGCGGGCGATGAGCCCGACCTCCTCCGCGGACGCGCCGCGCAGGGGGGCGTCGTCCGGGGTCACCGTCTCCGCGCAGGCGACCAGCATGTCGACCACCGGCATCGGTGCCACGCCTCGTGCGGCGACTCCCGCGGAGGCGAGCCGGCCGTGGCGCACGACCGCGAGCTCCCAGCCGCCCTCGAAGGCGGGTCGGGCGGCGACCAGCTCCTGGATTGCGCACAGCGCGGCGAGGCGCTGTACGCGGCGTAGCGCCCGGATCAGCGCGGCGGCTCGGTCCCGTAGCCGCGCTGCGCTCTCGAACAGTTCGATCTCGGCGAGGTGGTCGATGCGCTGGCTCAGCTCGGTGAGAACGTGATCGGCCTGCCCGGTGACGAGCGCACGCACCGCCTCGGGCGCCGCGCGGTAGGTGATCTCGTCGATCGGTCCGTCGGGTCGGCTCGCCGGGCACCCGCCGACCGGGACCACTGGGCAGGTATGCCGTCCGTCGCGTCCGATCCGGCCGGTGCACGTGCGCAGCCCGCAGTACTCGGCGATCGTGTCCGCGACCGCGGCGGCGTCGCCGCGCGCGCCGAATGGTCCGAGGGCGTCGGGCGCGGCGGTCCTGGTGATCGACAGCCGGGGGAAGGCCTCGTCGGTGAGGTTGACCCACCAGGCTCGTTTCGGGAACTTCGAGCGGCGGTTGTAGGGCGGCGCGTGCGCGACGAGCAGCCTCAGCTCTCGAACCCCTGCCTCGAGCGAATGGGCGCACTCGACGTGGTCGACCCTGGTTGCGAGGGCGACCATCTCCTTCATCCGTCCCCGGGTCTCCGAACCGGTGAAGTAGTTGCGCACCCGGCGCTGCAGGTTGACCGCCGTACCGATGTAGAGAACCTCGTCGGCGGGACCGCGGAACAGATACACACCGGGAGTCCGGGGAAGGTCGCCGGCGAGGAAGCGCTTCGCACGCTGCCCAGCGGAGACCTGCGGCAGGTAATCAACCAGTTCGGCGTAGCTGTGGACGCCCTGGTTGCCGACCCGGCCGATCAGCTCGTGCAGTACCTCGACCGTGGCCCGGGCATCGTCGAGTGCGCGGTGAGTGGGCTGGTTGGAGACCTGGAACAGGTCGGCGAGCGCGGAGAGCCGCACCGAGGGTGCCTCGTCGCGGGTGAGGACGCGGCGGGCGAGTTTGACCGTGCACAGCACTTTGAACTTCGGCCATGGCACGCCCATGCGTTCGGCAGCAGCTCGGAGAAAGCTCATGTCGAACCCGGCGTTGTGCGCGACCAGCACACAGTCCTTCGCGAACTCGAGGAAGCTCGGCAGGACCTGCTCGATGCGCGGGGCGCCGACCACCATCGCCGTCGTGATCCCGGTCAGTTCCACGACGTAGGTAGGGATATCGCGGCCGGGGTCCACCAGAGTGCCGAGCTCGCCGATCACTTCGCCGCCGCGCACCTTCACCGCGCCGATCTCGGTAATGGCGTCATCGCCGGCGCTGCCACCAGTGGTTTCGAGGTCGACGATCACGAACGTCGTGTCGAAGAGCGGGGTATCGAGCTGGTCGAAGGTCAGTTGTCCGGTGGCGATCGGGCTGGCCGATCGGCTCCGCGGGCGCCGCGTCGTAGGCGCTGAACTGGGACGTTGCCTGGCCGGAAGGGGTGTCGACCGGGTCACCCGTGGATCGAGTGGCAGCGGCATCGGCAAGGTCACGGCGTCAGCGTATGAGCGCGCACCGACAGACCCGGGGGTCGACACGCGCCGCCGGATTGCCAAGTGAGCGTCTGGCGCCTACGCGCGGATTTTTGTCGGGGGTGCGAATTACCGTGCGCCGCGAAGGCCGAAATTTCCGCGTATGGCAGCCATATGCACCGGAAGAGACGGGGATCACAATGATTGTCGATTGCAATGAATGCGCGGTGCGCGGGCCGGCATGCGCGGACTGTGTTGTCACCGTTCTGCTCGGTATGCCGACGGTCTCCGCGGCGCCTAAATCGGGCGTCCGTGCAACTTCGGTGCCAATCCACTTGGAGCAGGAAGAATGCGCGGCAATCGACGTACTTTCGGCCCAGGGATTAGTCCCGCGATTGCGTCTTGTCACTTCAAGAATTCCCACGGCAATTTCGAAAGATAACGGCATCGTGACCAAGAGTGATCAGAAGCACATCGTCTGACCTGCGCCAATCGATCACGCATAAATTCAGCAGTTTCGATTGGGAGTCTTCGATATCCGTTCGTAATCTCGTTGAGACCTTCGCGGAGGTTGACGCGCCAAACCGGCGCGGCGTCGCGAAGTGACCGCCTAATCGTTTCGGGCGATATTCGCCAAAACGAGCCGGGGACCCAATTTCCCTGGGGTGAATCCCGCCGCTGGAAACGTGGTGGGTAGGGCCAACTTCCCGGCCCGAACCCGACAGCTAACTCGGTAGGCGGGTGAGCGGAAGAAGTGGAGTACCCCCTTCGTGGCTACCCAGCTGTCCAAGCGTTCTATTTGTCGAGCAGGCGTTGCCAGTGCCGTTGTGCTGGGCGCGATCGTCGTGCCCGCCGCCCCCGCGATGGCCGCCCCCGTGAACATCCCCGGTGTGGGCACCTTCGACATCCCCGAGATCCCGGCCATCCCCGCGATCCCCGGCATTCCGGCCCCCGCCCCGGCCCCTGCGCCCGCTCCGGTGGAGACCGCCGGTGAGAAGGCCCTGCACGCTGCCGAGTCCAAGATCGGCTCCCCGTACGTCTACGGCGCTGCGGGCCCGAGCTCGTTCGACTGCTCCGGTCTGGTCCAGTGGGCCTACAAGCAGGCCGGCCTGAACCTGCCGCGCACCAGCCAGGCGCAGCTCGGCGCCGGCGCTCCGGTCTCGCAGGGCGACCTTCGCCCCGGCGATGTCGTCTCCTTCTACGGCGGCGGCCACTCCGGGATCTACGCCGGCAACGGCAACGTCGTGCATGCGTCGACCTCCGGCCAGCCGGTGAAGGTCGCGGCCCTGTCGTCGATGCCGTTCACAGGCGCTCGCCGCTACTGATAGTCACCGCGTAAAGCGCCCGTGAGAGTCACGGGCGCTTTCGCTGTCTCGGTGGGACCCCAGGTGGACACCCATGGTTGCCATTCCGTAATCTTTCCGAGACCAATCAGAGTCCAAAAACCGACGAGGAAACGGAGTGCGAGTCGCGTGGCGCCTCATCGCATCCGCCGACCGGCGGCGGGAATTTTCGCAGCAGCGCTACTTGGGCTAGGCCTCGCGGCCGGCCCCAGCGCCGCAGGCGCGGACCCGGTGGCGATTGGCAGCCCCAGCGAGGCCATGACGCGCCTATCCGACCTCGCCCGGCAGTCCGAGCAGACCAATGAGGCCGTGCACGCCGCACAGGCCCAATTCGACGGCAAACTTGCCGAGCAGCGATCTGCCGAGGAGCAGCAGGTCCGTGACCGGGCCGCGCTCGAAAGCGCGAAGGCCAGGATCACCGAGCTTCAGCCGATGATCGACCGCGCCGCCGCAGCCACCTACCGCGGCGCACGCAGCAACCCGCTGCTGGCGATGGTGATGAGCGATTCGCCGCAGCAGGTGCTCGATCAGATGTCCGCGATCGACGTGATCTCGTCCGAGACGGGCGCGAAGACCGCAGAATTCAAGCGTGCGATTGCCGATGCCGCCGCAGCCGAAGAGTCCTCACGCCAGTCCGCAGCCGCTGCCGGGGAGGCAGCCGAGCGGTCGCGCAAGGATCGCGATGACCTCGCCGCCAAGCGTTCGACCCTCGACGTCGAGATCGGCCACGTCACCCAGGCCTGGGCTTCGATGTCGGGCAACGAGCAGGCCATGTACGCGGCGCAGGGCGTGATGTCCGGGTTCAGCGTGGAGACGCTGCTGCGCGGCCTCGTCCCGGGCAGCACAACCGGTGCGCTGCAGGCCGCTCTCACCCGTACCGGTGCGCCGTACGTGTGGGGCGCGACGGGGCCATCCGCGTTCGACTGCTCCGGTCTCGTCCAGTGGGCCTATCGCCAGGTGGGTAAGTCCCTGCCGCGGACGAGTCAGGCGCAGGCCGAGGCGGGCACCCCGGTAAACCGCGAGGATCTGCAGCCAGGCGATGTGGTGACGTTCTATTCGGACGCATCGCACGTGGGCCTGTATGCCGGAAACGGGTTGGTGCTGCACGCCTCGACCTTCGGTGTGCCCGTCGGCGTCTCGCCGATGTCGCGCATGCCGTTCCACAATGCCCGCCGGTACTGAGCGAGACCCCGACCAACCAACCAAGCGCCGTGGCCTCGAGGGGCGCGAACGCACAGCGTTGGTCGGTCTGGTTGTCGCATTTGCCGCTGTCCTGCTCGTTATCGCCCTTGCCGTCCCCGAGTCGGAGAGCGGCGACAGCGGTGCGGCCAACTCGACCGCGCCGGCAGAGCCCTCGGATCCGTATCAGCAGCAGCGCCGGGCCGCCGTGCAAGACCTGCTCGACCGCTGGGCGACCGCGCTGCGCTCGGGTGATGCCGAGGCGCTGAGCGAACTGTTGGACCCGAATGCCGACGCCGCATTCCGTACCGCGGAGCTGAACCGCGCGGCGAGCGTCAGCGAGGTCCCACTTTCGGATTGGGGCTTCGAGATCCTCGACGAACCAGAGATCCCGGTGCCGCCCGCTGCTTTCGCCGCGCTCGATGCCGCCGACGCGTGGTACGCGCCGGTGATGCTGCGTTACGCGGTTGACGGTCCCGACGCGCAACCGACGCGAAAACCGGTGGCGCTCACCGTCGCCCGGCACGGCGACGACTGGTACCTGGTGTCGGACGCGCCCGTCGCAGGCCGCACCACCTGGCGCGGGCCATGGGATTTCGGCCCGGTCATCAGTCGGCGCGTGCCCGGCCCCGACGGGCGGTCGTCCGTGGTCATCGGGCATCCGGAGCAGGCCATCGAGGTGAATGCCCTGGCCGGCGAGGTTGCCTCCGCAGAGAGTGCCGTGACCGATGTCTGGGGCCCCGCGTGGTCGCGGTCGGTACTCGTCGAAGCGGCCGGGGACCAGGCGGAATTCGCCGCACTCGCGGGCGACTCGCGCGACTCCGACCAGGTCGCGGCGGTCACCGTCGCGGACGCCGTGGATCTCGAACACGGGACCGCGACAGGCCAGCGAATCGTCTTCAGCCCCGCGGCGGTCGCCGGATTGACCGATACGACGCGCCGGTCGGTGCTGCGCCACGAACTCACGCACGTCGCCGCTCGAGCGAGTACCAAGGACGGCTCGCCGATGTGGGTCCTCGAGGGCTTCGCCGACTACGTCGGATACCGCGAAAGTGGCCGGGGTTTTGCCGAGATCGCGCCCACATTGAGCGGGGAAATCCACGCCGGAACACTGCCGTTGGCCTTACCGCAGGATGCGGACTTCACGGGTGAGCGCGCTGTGCTCGCCTACGAGTGGGCGTGGTCGATGAACGCGTTCGTCGCCGACCAGTATGGGGAAGCCACGCTCACCGAGTTGTATCGCGAGTTGTCCGGCGGGCCCGCCGGACCACCGGAGATCGACGCCGCCCTGCACAACGTGCTCGGTGTCGGCACCGGAGAATTCTTGGACCGCTGGCACGACTGGGTGACCCGACAGGCCCGCTGAGCTGTCCTGGCCCGGTCGGTACGGTGTCCCACATGCCGCGGACGCTGCTGGTGACCAATGACTTCCCGCCGAGGCCCGGCGGTATCCAGTCGTATCTGCACGCGCTGGCCACCCGGTTGCCCGCGGACGACCTCGTCGTCTATGCGCCGCGGTGGCGCGGCGACAGCCACAAGCGCTTCGACGAGAAGCAGCCGTACGAAGTGGTCCGGCATCCGACGACCCTGATGCTGCCGACTCCGCTGGTGGCCCGTCGCGCGGCGAAGCTGATCGCCTCGCGCGAATGCGACTCGGTGTGGTTCGGCGCTGCGGCACCGCTCGCGCTGCTCTCGCCGGTGCTGCGCTCCGCCGGTGCGCGCCGCATCGTGGCCAGTACCCACGGTCACGAGGTCGGCTGGTCGATGCTGCCCGGAGCGCGCCAGGCGTTGCGCGTGATCGGCGACCACACCGATGTCGTCACCTACGTGAGCCGCTACACCCGCGGACGGTTCGCCTCGGCCTTCGGGCCGCACGGCGCACTGGAACATGTGCCGCCCGGCGTGGACAGCGACAAATTCCGGCCGGATTCCGGTGCTCGTGCCGAACTGCGCGCACGGTACGGACTCGGTGACCGGCCGACCGTGCTGTGCTTGTCTCGGCTGGTGCCGCGAAAGGGGCAGGACGCCCTGATTCGGGCTCTGCCCAAGGTTCGCTCCCGGGTGGATGGCGCAGTTCTGGTGATCGTCGGTGGCGGGCCCTATGAGGACGCGTTGCACCGCCTCGCGCAGAAGTGCGGGGTCGCCGAGCACGTCGTGTTCACCGGCGGCGTGCCCAGCGCGGAACTTGCCGCACACCACACGATCGCGGACGTGTTCGCCATGCCCTGCCGGACCAGGGGAGCGGGTCTGGACGTGGAGGGGCTCGGGATCGTCTTCCTGGAGGCCTCCGCGAGCGGGGTGCCCGTCGTTGCGGGCACCTCGGGTGGCGCACCCGAAACGGTTATCGAGGGCAAGACCGGCCAGGTCGTGGACGGTCGTTCGCTCGACGCGATCGCGGATGCGGTCGCCGATCTGCTCGCCGACCCCGATCGGGCAGCAGCCATGGGCAAGGCTGGGCGGGCCTGGGTCGAACGGGACTGGCGCTGGGACACCATGGCCGGCCGATTGGACGACCTGCTGCACTGACGCCCGGCGCGCACCTTCTCGCGCTGCCGCGCATGCCTGGGCGTGCCTGGGCGTGCGCGATGACCTGGAAAGGTGCGCGGCGAGATCAGGGCGCAACCGGTCCGGGCACGGCGTGGCGATAGGCTCCGTGGGGTGAGCAGCATTCAGGTCGCCGATCAGACCTTCGTCGCCGGCCCGCCCGAGCGGGTTGCCGAGGTGATCGCATCCCCGTCGAAATGGCGGCAGTGGTGGCCCGACCTCGTCCTCGACGTGCGAGAAGACCGTGCGGAGAAGGGAATTCGCTGGTCGATCGGGGGCCCGTTGGACGGGACCATGGAGATCTGGCTCGAGCCGTCGCTCGATGGCGTGATCCTGCATTACTTCCTGCATGCCGAGCCCGCACCCGAGCATCCGCTGCGGAATCTCGCTGCCGCCAACAAGCAGCGCCGGGTCGCCGGAAAGCGGATGTCGTTCGAGGTCAAGGCCAAGATCGAGGCCGGTCGCCCGGCTGGTGAGCCCGCCGCCTGACAAGCGAAGGTGACGCGACTCGCTCCGCGCCGAACTGTGGCTTCATCGCTCGCCCGTATTACCGTGGCTTCGCCCCTCGACGGGAATCGGCGCGAGTGGCTCCGCCCTCGACGGGCGCATGCGCGATCGTGTGAGATAGGCAGTCTGACCGACCTGTCGGAAAGGAAGCGTTGCCGCAATGGCCGACAAGACCAAGAGATCGATCGACATCGACGCGCCCTCGGACAAGGTCATGGACGTCATCGCCGACCTTGCCTCGTACCCCGAGTGGGTGTCCGCGGCGCAGTCGGTCGAGGTGCTCGAGTCCTACCCCGATGGCC
Source organism: Aldersonia kunmingensis (assembly GCF_001646865.1). Classification (GTDB taxonomy): domain Bacteria; phylum Actinomycetota; class Actinomycetes; order Mycobacteriales; family Mycobacteriaceae; genus Aldersonia; species Aldersonia kunmingensis. The sequence continues at coordinate 46,376 of NZ_LRRB01000203.1, forward strand.
GCCCCGCGACCGCACGGTTCGTACTCGATGCGGGAATGCTCAAGGACACCTACGATCTGCGGTACGAATGGGCACCGGACGGCAAATCCGTGCGGTGGCATCTCATCGCGGGCGGCCTGCAGAAGGCCCAGGACGGGGAGTACACCCTGGTGGATGCGCCGGGCGGGCAGACTTCGGTCACCTATGAGCTCACCGTTGACGTGAACATCCCGATGATCGGCATGTTCAAGCGCAAGGCCGAGAAGATGATCACCGACGCCGCCCTGAAGGAACTCAAGAAACGGGTCGAGGGCTGAGCAAGACAACGGGCGGCGCACCGGGCCGAAGGACCGCAATGGTCTCCAGCAAAGTCGAGTTCTTCGTCGGTAAAGGCGGGGCGGGCAAGACAACCCTCGCCTGTGCCGCCGCGATCGGCCATGCTGAGCGCGGCCGCCGGGTCCTGCTCGTATCGATTGACCAGGCGCATTCGGTCGCCGATGCGCTCGGCACGCGGATGGCCCACATGCCGGGCACCACGCCGGGCATCCACCGGATCGCCGAAGGTTTCGACGCCCTCGAGATCGACTCGCTGGCACTGCTCGAACAGCGCTTCCGCGACATCGCCCGGTTGCTGAGTGCCGGCGGCGGTCATGAGCACGGCATCGACCTCGGGGCGCTCGACCCCGCCGAGATCACCGGATTGCCCGGCGTACAGGAACTACTTGCGCTCGGCGAGATCGTCGACCTCGCCGGCAGTGACGAGTGGGACGTCGTGATCGTCGACTGCGGCGCCACCGCGGACCTGCAGCGCACCATCGCCGCCCCGGCCTCGGTGCTCGGGTATCTCGAGCGGATCTGGCCACAGCACGAACGGGTCGGCGCCGCCATCGGCCAGGACCTTCGGCTCGCGGTCGTGGTGGCGACGCTCGAACGCGCAGTGTCGGCCGTGAGCGCCATCCGGGACCTGCTTGCCGACCGCGATCGGACGGGCGCGCAGCTTGTCACCGTGCCCGAACGGGTGGCGCTCGCCGAAGCCGCACGCACGCGCTCGGCGCTGGCGTTGCTCGGCCTGCGTCTCGACGCCGTGATCGTGAACAAGGTTCTCGACCAATTGGATTCGGCGTCGAACCCGACAACGGACCCGATCGTCCGCTGGTACACCGAGCGCCGCCGGGAACAGCTCGAGGTGATCGGCGAGCTCGAGCGCGCGATGGCCGACGTGCCGATCATCGTCGCCGTACACACAGGCGCGGAGCCGGTAGGGTTGGCGTCTCTGGGGGAGCTCGCCGGAACCGTCTGTGAGGACTTCGCGGGTGGCGACGGTGCAGCGGGCGATACGTCGCCGTCGACGGTTCGGCTGGAATCCGGCGCTGGGGTGGACTCGATCTACGCCATGCGCCTGCACCTGCCACTCGTGGATCCTTCGAGTCTGAGCTTGGGTCGAGCGGAGGACGACTTGATCGTGGGGGCGGACGGTGTCCGGCAGCGTGTGCGGCTGGCATCGGTATTGCGCAGGTGCGACGTGGACAGTGCGGAACTCGACGGACACAGCCTCGTCGTGCGGTTCCGGCCCAACCCCGACATCTGGCCGGCGAACGGAGACGGGGGTCCGCGGTGAGCGACGACCCGCACGGCGAGCTCGCGGAGGAGCTGCGGCTGCTCGTGGAATCCGTGCTCGCGCGCATGGAACCCGCCCTGCGCCGCGCCGCG